>JANOKK010000884.1:0-10932 GCA_031419255.1 Betaproteobacteria bacterium | reverse complement strand
GATGGGCATGGCCGACATCGCCGAAGTGCTGTGGCGCGACCACCTGAAGCACAACCCAAAAAATCCGCAGTGGATGGATCGCGACCGGTTTGTGCTCTCCAATGGTCACGGCTCGATGTTGATGTATTCGCTTCTACATTTGACGGGCTACGACCTGTCGATGGACGAGATCAAGAACTTTCGTCAATTGCATTCCAAAACGCCCGGGCACCCGGAAGTCGGCGTCACACCCGGTGTCGAGACCACCACCGGGCCGCTGGGTCAGGGCTTGGCGAACGCGGTGGGCATGGCAATCGCCGAACGCGAACTCGCGCGTACATTCAATATTGACGGCTATGACGTGGTCGATCACCACACGTATGTTTTCCTGGGCGACGGTTGCCTGATGGAAGGCATTTCGCATGAAGTCTGCGGCCTTGCCGGCACGCTCGGTTTGGGCAAACTGATCGCGTTTTATGATGACAACGGCATCTCGATCGACGGCAACGTCGAAGGCTGGTTTCGCGACAACACACCGATGCGCTTTGAGGCCTATGGCTGGAACGTGATTCCCAACGTGAATGGTCACGATGCGTCGCAAATCAACGCCGCGATTCGCGAAGCGAAAAGTGAATTGCATAAACCGACGCTGATCTGCTGCAAAACCGTGATCGGCAAAGGCTCACCCAATCTCGCCGGCACCGACAAAGTGCACGGCGCCGCGCTGGGCGAGAAAGAGATCGCGGCAACACGCGAAGCGCTCGACTGGACGCATCCGCCATTTGAAATCCCGCGCGATATTTATGATGCGTGGGATCAAACCTTTAAGGGTGCCGCGCAGGAAGCGAAATGGCATGCGACCTTCGCGGCGTATGCGCAACACTTTCCCGAACGCGCCGCCGAATTGACGCGCCGCATGGCCGGTGAATTCCCCACCAATTTTGCGGAAGTCGCGCGCGAGGCTCTCACCGCCGCTAACACCAAAGCCGAAACCGTCGCCACCCGCAAGGCATCGCAACTCGCCATCGAAAAATTCGCCGCGAACTTGCCGGAAATGATCGGCGGCTCGGCCGATTTGACCGGCTCGAATCTCACCAACTGGAGCGGAACGAAAACGCTTTCCGCCAAACACGGCGGCAATTACATCAACTACGGCGTGCGCGAATTCGGCATGACCGCGATCGCCAGCGGCATCGCGCTGCACGGCGGTTTCATTCCCTACACCGGGACGTTCTTGACCTTCAGCGATTATTCGCGCAATGGCTTGCGGATGGCCGCGCTGATGAAGCTGAGAAACATTTCAGTATTCACACACGACTCCATCGGCCTCGGTGAAGATGGCCCGACCCATCAATCGGTCGAACATGTCGCATCGCTTCGGTTGATTCCCAACATGGATGTGTGGCGCCCCTGCGATACCGTGGAAGCCATCGCCGCATGGCAGCACGCCCTCGCACGCAAAGACGGCCCAACCTCGCTGATTTTTTCGCGGCAGAATTCTGCGTTTCAAAAACGCGATGCGGCGACGATTGAAAACGTCGCGCGCGGTGGCTACGTGCTCTCAAAAGAGGGCGGCGCGTTGAAAGTCGTCTTGATCGCCACCGGTACCGAAGTCGCGATTGCGATGGACGCGCAGAAAAAATTGGCCGACGAGGGAATTCATGTGCGCGTGGTGTCGATGCCTTCGTGTTTTGTGTTCGATCGGCAAGATGCGGCGTACAAGGCAGGCGTGCTACCGAAAGGCGCTCCGCGCATTGCGATCGAGGCGGGTGTGACTGATTACTGGCGTAAATATGTGGGGCTGGAAGGGGCTGTGATTGGCATCGATACGTTTGGCGAATCGGCGCCGGCGGGGGCGTTGTATAAGCATTTTGGGATTACGGTGGAAGCGATTTTGGCGGCAGTCGGGCGCATCTAACCTTTCAATCTATTGCAGTCTGCTCTATTTGGGCTGGCCGCATTCTATGGCATGATTCGCAGCTTATGGAGACCATGAATTTATGCGTGCGCTATGCCCAAGACTGATATAAAACATCCGCTTGCTGAAGTATTTGGTTTTTCAATTACAGACCAAAGCGCGAAAGCTAACTCGGCTAGAAAAAATCGCTTGTGCCCGTTCAACAATAAAGTCCCTAATTGCACTAAAGACAAGGCTAAGAATCCCCTCGGAGTCTGTAGTATTTATTACGGTGGCACTCCCACCATCACTTGCCCCGTTCGATTTCGCGAAGATTGGATTATCACGGCAGATGCAGCTAGTTTTTTCTTTGGCGAAAATGCCCGCTGGAGTTCATTGACGGAAGTCAGGTTACCTGATGCTTACAATAAATCAGCCGGGAATATTGATGTCGTTCTGGTTGCATACGACGAGCACGAAAAGATAATCGATTTTGGTGCGCTGGAAGTACAGGCTGTTTACATTTCTGGAAATGTGCGCGACCCATTCGAGCACTTCATGAAAAATCCTGAAGCCAACCAGAATATGGATTGGACAGAACAACCCAGTTACCCGCGCCCCGATTATTTGTCCTCATCACGCAAACGCTTGGCTCCTCAGCTTCTATTCAAAGGAGGCATAATCAACGAGTGGAAAAAGAAATCGGCCGTTGCGCTAGATAAAGCATTCTTTGCCACGCTACCGAAACTCAAAACTGTACCCAAACAGAAAGCTGATATCGGCTGGTTCATTTATGACTTGGTTCTTGATCCGGTGACGCAACGCCATCAACTTACCAAAGTAGATGAAAAATTTACCGATTTCAGCGCGTCATTGCTGACACTAACAACAGCAAAACCCGGTGACATACAAAAATTTATTGGTATTCTTCAGGATAAGCTCGACGAGAAACTAGAGTCACCTCCCACTACCAAGTCAATCGATAGCCCATTCTAAAATGCTTGCCCTTCAAACAGAACTATTTGCGAGTGAAAAAATCTTTGGTGCCAAGCAAGCACCAGTAAATATCGCATCCGTACCGCAACGCAGCCCGTTCCGTTACCCGGGTGGCAAAACTTGGTTTGTTCCCACCTTTAGACGTTGGCTACAAAGCATTGAGCTAAAGCCAAACGTATTGGTAGAACCCTTCGCAGGTGGAGGCATCATTAGTTTGACGGCCATATTTGAAGGCTTGGTTGATCGAGCAGTCATGATTGAACTTGATGAAGATGTTGCTGCTGTTTGGAAAATCATTGTAGAGGGCGAAGCGGAACTATTGGCGAAACGCATATTGATGTTTCCACTTTCGCTCGAAGCTGTTAGAGACGAACTTGAAAAACCCAATGCTAGCTTACAAGATCGCGCCTTCAAAACTATATTGAGAAATCGCACCTTTCATGGAGGCATACTTGCACCTGGATCCGGTTTAATTAAAAACGGCGAAGCTGGCAAGGGAATAGCATCGCGGTGGTATCCCGAAACTTTAGCGCGGCGATTGTCCGCACTACACCTCATGCGCCATAAATTGACTGTGCTCACCGGGGACGCGTTTCAATTCGTTGCGCCCTATATCGATGATAAACGAAATGCCTTTTTTATTGACCCTCCCTATTCAGCCGGCGGAAAAAATGCAGGTAAGCGTTTGTATACGCATTTTGATCTCGACCATGAGCGTTTATTTGATCTATGTGACTCGATGGCCGGCGATTTTCTGATGACGTACGATAACGCTGACGAAGTCAAAGTCATGGCAAGAGCAAGAGCATTTGATACGCGCTTGATTGCCATGAAAAACACGCATCACGCAGAAATGTCCGAACTCGTGGTCGGAAAGAATCTCCAATGGCTGTAGTACGGCGACTACGGCATGCACAAATTTGGTTACAACAAAAAACAACGTAATGAAAGGGGCTCATTTCCGACAAACCCGTCCATCCAGAAGTGATTTTTCGACGTATTTTATTTGATCGCTCAACAATTCACTTTCAACAATTAGCCCAGCGCCCCCATGCATCAAACTCTCCACCTGATGAAATCGCGCGGTTTCCCGCACCTTCGCCGCAAGTCGCTCGAGACCTTGCAGGTAAACCTCGGCTATAAATGCAATCAGGCGTGCTTTCATTGCCATGTGAATGCGAGCCCGGATCGCAAGGAAATGATGTCGGGCGAAACGATCGATGACGTGATTGCGTTCATGCGCGCGAGTGGCGTGACCACGCTGGATCTCACCGGTGGCGCGCCGGAATTGAACGATCATTTTCGCCGTCTGATTGTCGCTGCGCGTACCGCCAGTGTTCGTGTGATCGACCGCTGCAACCTCACTATTCTCGGTGAACCGGGGCAGGAGGATTTGGCTGAATTTCTCGCCGCGCAGAAGGTGGAAATCTCTGCCTCGCTCCCCTGCTACTCTCAAGAAAACGTCGACAAGCAACGCGGCGAAGGTGTGTTCGAGAAATCCATCGAGGGCTTAAGAAAACTTAACGCGCTCGGTTACGGCAAGCCTGACTCGGGCCTCATTTTGAATCTGGTATTCAATCCGCAAGGGCCGAAGTTGCCACCCGCGCAGGAACAACTCGAAGCCGATTACCACCGCCTGCTCCACGACAATTTCGGCATCGTCTTTAATCACCTCTTTACCATCACCAACATGCCGATCCAGCGCTTCGGCTCGACGCTCATTTCCAAGGGCCAATTCGAGCCGTACATGGATTTGCTGGTGTCGTCGTTTCAGGCGCAGAACCTCGACAGCGTGATGTGCCGCTCGTTGCTCTCGGTCGATTACCTCGGCTATGTGTATGACTGCGATTTCAATCAGATGCTCGGCTTGCCGCTGCAACATTCGGGCCGATTAAAAACACATTTGCGCGATTTGATGGCGGTCGATTTATTCGGCAACGCCATCGTCGTGAAAGATCATTGCTACGGCTGCACGGCGGGGCAGGGTTCTTCTTGCGGCGGGGCACTGGAAAGCGACGGCAACGTAGTGCCGGCGCTGGCGGCGGCGGAATAGTAAACACTAGCACTGGCGTGGCGTTCGGACGGTTTTTGCCCGCAAAGGCTCGCTAATGCTTGAGTTTGAACCTCCGCAAATGACGCCGGGTCGTTCCTGCCCATTGCACTATCGCTATCCATCCGCAACGTTCGCGCGCACGGCGGATATCCGCGCCGAGACGATTTATGTGATTGGCGGACTCTACGGAAACTTGCCCGCACTGAAGGCGATCCAGGCCCTCGCGGCGAGTGAAACAAACGTGCCAACGCTGGTGTTCAACGGCGACTTCAATTGGTTCAACACGCGCGCCGAAAACTTCGAGGCCATCAATCGTGAAGTCCTGAAACACATCGCGCTCCGCGGCAACGTCGAAACCGAACTTGCGGCGGATGCGAATGAGGCCGGCTGCGGTTGCGCGTATCCGGATTATGTCGATGACACTGATGTCGAGCGCTCCAACGACATCATGCGCGCAGTGCGCGCGACATCACAGCATTTTCCCGAACTTGCCCGGGCGGTTTCGCAAATGCCGATGCACGCCGTCGCCGAGGTCGGCGGGCAACGATTCGGCATCGTGCATGGCGACGCCGAATCACTTTCCGGTTGGCGATTCGCGCACGATTCACTGCACGAATCAGAGAACGTCGCGTGGCTCAATCGTGTTTGCCGCGACCATCGCCTCACCGGTTTCGCCTCCAGCCACACCTGTCTGCCGACCCTGCGAAAATTCACCGACGCCGATGAAACCCATGTCGTCATCAACAACGGTGCCGCCGGCCTGCCGAATTTTTCGCACACGCAATATGGATTGATTTCGCGCCTGTCGATGCATCCGGCGCGGGATGGCGTTGCGCAATACGGAGTCGTGATCGACGGCGTGCATATCGACGCGATCCCGGTGCATTACGATCACGACATTTTCCTGCGCGACTTTCTCTCGCAATGGCCACCTGGCTCGCCCGCGCATCTCAGCTATTTCAAACGCATTGTCGATGGCCCGGACTTTGCCGCAACCCATGCGCTGGGGTTGATTCGCGCGCCGTCCGTCTGCGCATAAGCTGCGTGTAAACCAACGCTGTCGGCAGTCGGCCCATCATCGTTCTGCCAATTGAGCTTGCCGTTGTCCCGTCCCCGGTATACCTTTCTGTCTCAATCACTTTATTCGTCTGGAAACCGGCATGCCGCGCAAGTCACCCCCTCGGGCACCCAATCGCACGCGAAAGCCCGCCAGGATGGCGCCCTACAAAACCATCAACCTCGCACTGCAGGGCGGTGGTGCCCACGGCGCGTTCGCCTGGGGCGTGCTGGATTATTTGTTGGAAGACGGGCGGCTGCGATTCGACGGCATTTCCGGCACCAGTGCGGGCTCAATGAACGCGGTGGTGCTCGCCTATGGTTTGCACATCGGTGACGCCGCCAGTGCGCGCGTGGCGCTGCATGATTTCTGGAAAGCCGTTTCCGACGCGGGTCAGCAATATTCCGCCGTAAGGTCATGGCCGTGGGATCGACAAATGTCGCATTGGAACAACGACCACGATCTGACGTTCCAGATGCTGAAAGCCATGACCAATACTTTTTCGCCGTACCAATTGAATCCGATGAATTTCAATCCCCTGCGCGATTTGCTTTTGCAGCAGGTAGATTTTGCCGAGCTGAACCGGTGTCTGAAAACCAAATTGTTTTTATCCGCAACCAATGTGCGCACCGGCAACGTGCGTATTTTCAACACCCGCGAAATCACGGTTGACACGGTGATGGCCTCGGCCTGTTTGCCGACGATTTATCAAGCGGTGGAAATCGACGGCCAGAGCTATTGGGACGGCGGGTTCATGGGCAACCCGGCGCTGTTTCCATTGTTCTACGAAACCGATACGCGCGACGTGTTGATCGTGCATATCAATCCGATTGCCCGCGACACCACACCCACCACACCACATGAAATCGATGACCGCGTCAACGAAATCAGTTTCAATTCCTCGCTCATCAAGGAGTTGCGCGCGGTGGCCTTTGTGCAGAAACTGCTCGACGAAGGCTGGCTGAAAGACGAGTATCGCGATCAAATGAAATACGTGCTGATCCATTCATTGCGCGCCGACGAAACGCTGGCCGATTTGTCGTCGGCGAGCAAGGTTTGCACCGAATGGGGATTCTTGACCGCGTTGCGTGACCGTGGCCGCGCCTCGGCAAAGCAATGGCTGGATCGGCATTTTGACGATGTCGGCAACCGCCAGACCGTTGATCTGCGCGCAGAGTTTCTCAATAGCGGCAGCGAGATGAAGGCACGAACACCGGTCTCCACCCCGCCGCGCAAACGCAAAACCACATCCAGCACGCGACGTGTCGCGTAATCGATTTACCCTTGGGACACAACAATGAATAAAAGCAAACTCATCCTCGTCGTCGTGGTGATCGCACTGATCGCGGCGTTTTTCGCCTTCGATCTCGGTCAATACCTGACGCTCGAATACCTGAAAGGCAAGCAAGCCGCCATCACTGCTTACTATCAAACCAACCCGGTGCAGACGATTGCGGTCTTCATGACGTTCTACATCGCAGCCATCGCATTGTCATTTCCGGGTGCCACGTTGCTCACGCTGGTGGCGGGTGCTGTGTTTGGTTTGGTCAACGGCACCATCATTGTTTCCTTTGCGTCGAGCATTGGTGCCACGCTCGCGTTTCTGGTCTCGCGATATGTGTTGCGCGATTGGGTGCAAGCGAAATTTGGTGATCGCCTGAAACCGATCAATGATGGGGTCGCCAAAGAGGGCGGTTTTTATTTGTTCACCATGCGCCTTGTGCCCGCGTTCCCGTTTTTTCTCATCAATCTGGTGATGGGTCTCACGCAAATGAAGACCTGGACGTTTTATTGGGTCTCGCAGGTGGGCATGTTGCTCGGCACCATTGTCTATGTGAATGCCGGAACCGAGTTGGCCAAGATCACTTCGCTCAAGGGCATTCTTTCGCCTGGCCTGATCGGTGCGTTCGTCATGCTCGGTATTTTCCCGATCATTGCGAAAAAAATTATCGACGGCATCAAGGCGAAAAAAGTCTACGCCAAATGGGCTGATAAAAAGCCCGCGCATTTCGACCGCAACGTTGTTGTGATTGGCGGCGGCTCGGCGGGGTTGGTGACCAGCTACATTGCAGCGGCGGTGAAATCAAAAGTGACGCTGGTGGAACGCCATCAAATGGGCGGCGATTGTCTCAACACCGGTTGCGTGCCATCGAAAGCGCTGATCCGCTCTGCCAAATTGTTGAACCACATTTCGCGCGCCAAGGAATTCGGCATCACATCAGCCAGCGCGCAATGGAATTTCGCGGAAGTGATGGAACGCGTGCAAAAAATCATTGCCGATATCGAGCCGCACGATTCGGTCGCACGTTACACGAGTCTGGGTGTCGATTGCGTCAAAGGTAGCGCGAAAATTCTCACGCCGTGGGAAGTCGAAATTACCAAGGATGACGGCAGCACGCAAAAACTCACCACCAAAAATATTGTGATTGCCGCCGGTGCGCGACCCTTCCTGCCGCCGATTCCCGGCTTGGCCGAATGCAAACCGCTCACGTCCGACAACATCTGGAACCTTCGCACCTTGCCGAAACGCTTGGTGGTACTCGGCGGTGGGCCGATCGGCTCGGAGCTCACGCAATGCTTCGCGCGTTTCGGCTCGAACGTTACGCAGGTCGAGATGCTGCCGCGCATCATGATCCGCGAAGACGTGGAAGTCTCGGCGATGGTGAAAGCGAAGTTCGAGGCCGAGGGCGTTGCCGTATTGGTAAACCACAAAGCCAAACAAGTGGTGGTCGAGAACGGAGAAAAATATTTAGTCGTCGAAAATGAAGGGCAGGAAAAACGTATCGCGTTTGACGAAATTCTCTGCGCGGTCGGGCGCATCGCCAACACCAAGGGCTACGGCCTTGAAGAACTGGGTATTCCCGCCACCAAAGTGGTCGAGGTGAACGATTATCTGGAAACGATTTACCCGAACATCTTTGCCTGCGGCGACGTCGCCGGGCCGTACCAATTCACCCACACGGCCGCGCACATGGCGTGGTACGCCTCGGTTAACGCGCTGTTCGGCAAGTTCAAGAAATTCAAGGTCGATTATTCCGTCGTGCCGTGGGCGACGTTTACCGATCCGGAAGTCGCGCGCGTCGGCATCAACGAGCAGGAAGCGAAGGGAAAAAATATCGCGCATGACGTGCATGTGTACGGCATTGACGATCTGGATCGCGCCATCGCCGATGGCGAGGCGCACGGTTTCGTGAAAGTGATCACACCGAAAGGTTCCGACAAAATTCTTGGCGCCACCATCGTCGGCGAACACGCGGGCGATTTGCTGGTGGAATTTGTGGCGGCGATGAAACATGGCTTCGGGTTGGAAGGCATCCTCGGCACGATTCACACCTATCCCACGATGGGTGAAGCGAACAAATACGCGGCCGGTGTTTACAAACGCTCCACCGCGACGCTCGGCAAATTGGCGGTGGCCAAAGCGATGAACGATTGGGCGCGTGGCGAAGGCAGTTTTTTCACTGTCCTCGGGAAAGCGGTTTCGCTCGTTGTTTCACCGGACAATACGCCCGCTTATCCTAAGGTGGAGCACCACTGAAACACCGACCCCTCACCCGCCGCTGCGCGTCGACCTCTCCCAAGGGAGAGGTGAAATTGAGTACCTCTCCCTTAGGACAAGGACACACTTGAAGCGAAGCAGAGATCGACGCGCAGCGGCGGGTGAGGGGCAGGCGGTCATTATTTACGACATTGAAAAAAACAGGAACCACCATCATGAAAAACCTCCTCCTCGCCCTCGCCACCATTTCCTTCACCTCACTCGCTACCGCCCAACCCTTCGACCAGTCCCACGCCGCCTTTACAACGCTGCTGAAAAAACACGTCGTCGTGCTCGATGGCGGCAAGGCTTCGCAAGTGAAATATGCGGAATTGAAAAAAGACCAGCCGCAACTGAAAACCTATCTCGAATCACTTTCAAAAGTGAGCGAGTCGGAATTCAGCGGCTGGTCAAAACCGCAGCGCATGGCATTCCTGATCAACGCCTACAACGGCTACACGCTCGAACTCATCCTGCAAAATTACCCATTGAAATCGATCAAGGATATCGGTGGCGTCTTCGATAACCGCTGGAAACGTAAATTTTTCAAATTGTTTGGTCAGGATTCGTTCCTAGACAAAATTGAGCACGAAACATTGCGCAAACCCGGCACCTACAACGAGCCGCGCGTGCATTTCGCGGTGAATTGCGCGTCGATCGGCTGCCCGCCGCTGCGCGAAGAAGCTTTCACGGCAGATAAACTTAACGCGCAACTGGAAGAACAAGCGGTGCGGTTTTTGTCAGATCGTTCGCGCAATCGCTACGCCAACGGCAAGCTGGAAGTGTCGATGATATTTAACTGGTTCAAGGAAGACTGGGCCAGTGGCTACACCGGATTCGACGGCAAGACTCCCGCGATCAAATCGCGCGAAGATTATTTCGCGCGCTATGCCAGGCAACTTTCAGATTCGCCTGCGGATCAAAAAATTATTGCTGATGGCAAGGCGTCGATTTCGCATTTGGACTACGACTGGAATTTGAACGGGGCGAATTGACTTGACGTTGCCCGTACGGTAGTTGTCATCCCCGGACTTGATCCGGGGATGACAACGCGATTTGAAATGAGCCTTGAACTATCCGGGACAGCGGTTGCAAAGTCTATATTCGGCGCGGCGTTCGGCACATAAATGCTTGGAAACCCTCGCCGGCTCTAGACTTATGTGCCGTCGATGGCGAACGAAACCACCTCTGCAATATGCGCCGGAAACGACTTCAACTCGTGATCCCCGCCCTCAACGATGATCTGCCGCGCACCGTTGCAGACCTCAATCGTCGCGCGGTGATCGAGCAATTCATCGCCCATTTCCACGATCAATAAATAACGTGCGGGACGCGTGATCGACGACGCCGCGAGGGCGGTGAGTTCTGCGATGTGGCTTTCGTCAAAAATGAATGTCTCGCCGGTGTAGATA
>JANOKK010000883.1:0-9033 GCA_031419255.1 Betaproteobacteria bacterium | reverse complement strand
AGCGAGCCGAAATCGCGGTAGTGAAAATCGCCGGGTGGTTTTCCGGCAAGCCGACGAGTGATCACCTTTAACATATGGCTCGCTTGTTGATGCGCCGTTTGCGCACGAGGCGGCACGGAGCGGCCATCGATCCACGCGCATTCTGCGCAATCGCCGATAGCGAACACATCTGCATCGCGAGTGGTTTGTAGCGTTTGCTTTGTCGCGAGCTGATTGAGGCGGTTGCTCTCCAGCCCATCGAGTTCGCGCAATACATCGGCGCATTTGATGCCCGCCGCCCAGATGGTGAAATCTGCGGGCAGCGTCGCGCCGTTGGCGGTGCGGATCCCGTCGCGCTCAATGGCCACTACCCGCTCATTGCAGCGCACGACGACGTTCAATTCACTCAAGGTTTTCAACGTTGCCTCGGCGATGTGATCGGGCAGACCCGCCAGAATGCGCGGGCCGGCCTCGGTGACATGAATGCGAATTTGCTTTTCGCAATCGAATTGATCCAAACCATAGGCCGCGAGTACGCGAATCGTGTTGTGCAATTCGGCGGCCAACTCGACGCCGGTGGCGCCCGCGCCGACGATGTTGATATTCAATACACGTCCATCAGCGGCGTAATTGGCGCGGAAACAGGCGTTGACCAGACGGCGGTGAAACAGATTCGCCTCCCACGCGCTATCGAGCGTGAAGGCATGTTCCTTCACGCCCGGCGTGCCGAAATCATTGCACTGACTGCCAATGGCGATCACCAGTGTGTCGAATGCGATGCGGCGCGGTGGTAATACATCGATACCGTCTTCCTCGCGCACCGCTGCCACGTTCACCACATGCGCGGCGCGATCCAACCCTTCGAGCGCGCCGAGTGAAAACGAAAAGTGATGCCAGCGTGCCTGCGCCAGATAATCGAGTTGATGCGCATGGATATTCATGCTGCCGGCGGCGACTTCGTGCAGCAGCGGTTTCCAGAGATGCGTTCGACTGCGGTCAATCAGCGTAATAGATGCTTTGCCGCGCCGGCCGAGCGTATCGCCGAGACGTGTCGCCAGCTCCAGGCCGCCGGCGCCGCCGCCGACAGTGACGATGCGATGCATGTTCTGCCTGATGTTGGATCAGACTTTGTAATGCGCCTGAACCGTTTGCAGCAGCGCAGGAAATACTTTCGGCGTGGCCGCGACGACACTTCCGCGTTCCATGAATTGGTCTTCACCCGAATAATCGGTGACGAGACCGCCGGCTTCCTTGATCATCAAGGCACCCGCCGCCATGTCCCACTGGCTCAGACCAATTTCCCAGAATCCGTCATAGCGCCCGCAGGCGACATAGGCCAAATCCAGCGCGGCGGAGCCGGGCCGGCGAATCGCAGCGCATTTCGGCGTGAGATCCTTGAATAGCGCCAAGTAACGATCGACGCCCGCGAATTCCTTGAAGGGGAATCCGGTGCCGAGCATCGCGTCTTTCAGATTGATTGTTTTTGAAACACGAATCCGCCGATCATTCAGGAAAGCGCCGCCGCCGCGTGACGCGGTGAACAACTCATTGCGTGTGGGATCGTAAATCACGCCGTGGCTCAACACACCCTTTACCGAGAGCGCGATCGAGACGCAGTATTGCGGAAAGCCATGCAGAAAGTTGGTGGTGCCATCGAGTGGGTCAATAATCCACAAATAGTCCGACGCACTTTCTTTCAGGCCGGATTCCTCAGCCAGAATGCCGTGCTGCGGATACGCTTCCCGGAGCACGTCGATGATCGCCGCCTCCGCCGCGTGATCGACTTCCGAGACGAAATCATTCTGGGATTTTTGCTCGACCGTCAACTTGTCGAGATCGTTGGAGGCACGCGTAATGAGAGCGCCCGCCCGGCGCGCCGCTTTGACGGCGATGTTCAACATTGGATGCATTGGATTTTCCGTGTCCGTCGACGTGGTCGCCGGGCGAATATGCGAAAGGACGGCGTGTAAACTTGCGTTGGCACGCATGCCGTTACTTTGTATTCACCCCGCCCGCGTTTGGTTCACTGATAAAGAGCAAGAAGAGGAGCGCATTTTACTATGCCCGCAGAGCCGTCGCCCCGGTCACCGTCCGAGAGTTTCCTCGCTCGTGTCCGCATCGTGATGATTTCGACCTCGCACGCGGGCAACATTGGCAGTGCCGCGCGCGCGATGAAAACCATGGGCCTAACCGATCTGGCACTGGTGACACCGCGCGATGCCGACGCATTGCAACATCCACAAGCGATTGCACTGGCGTCCGGTGCGACCGATGTGCTTGAACGCGCGCGAATCTTTGCGACGTTGGATGAGGCCTTGGCGGATCGGCACTTTGCGATTGCTTTTACGGCGCGCAGGCGCGAACTTGCGCACGCTGCCAAACCGTTGCGCGAGGCGATTGGCTACGTTTCGAGTGAGTGGCTTGCCGAGTCGGACAAGCGCGTTGCGCTGGTGTTCGGCAACGAAACCTTCGGCATGTCGAACGAAGAGGCGGATCGGTGCCAGATGATCGCGACCATTCCGGCGAATCCGCAGTACACCTCATTGAATGTCTCGCAAGCGATCCAACTGGCCGCGTACGAAATCATTATGGCGGCGAATGCATTTGCGATTGACGAGGCACCGGTGCGGCCCGCAGCGGGTGTGGCCGAGGTGGATGGATTTCTTGCGCATCTTGAATCGGCGGCGGTCGCATCGGAATTTCTCGACCCAACTGAACCTAAGCGATTCATGACGCGCATGCGGCGGCTGTTCGCACGTGCCCGCATGGAGCCGGAAGAAGTCGCGATCCTGCGGGGACTGTTGGCGGCGCTGATTAAGCGGCGCTCTTGAAATCAGTCTGATCGGCAGAACATGGGACAATAACCACTCTGGATGGTGCCCTGAGATCATCCGGTTCCCGACAAACGATGGTGTGATCCCCATGTTCTCCCGACTCCGCGAAGACATCCAAAGCGTTTACGCACGCGACCCCGCCGCCCGCAACTGGTGGGAGGTGGTGTCGTGTTATCCGGGCATGCACGCCATCTGGTGGCATCGCTGGATGTCGGGGCCGCTGTGGCGCGTCGGCCTCAAATGGCTGGGTCGCCTCGCCTCGCATGCCGGGCGTTTTTTGACCGGTGTGGAGATTCATCCCGGTGCCACGATTGGCAGACGTTTTTTCATCGACCACGGCATGGGAATTGTGATCGGCGAAACGGCCGAAATCGGCGACGATTGCACGCTCTATCACGGCGTCACACTCGGTGGCGTTTCGTGGGACAAAGGCAAACGCCATCCGACTTTGGGCGATGGCGTAACCGTCGGTGCGGGCGCAAAAATCCTCGGGCCATTTACGGTCGGCGCGGGGGCCAGAATCGGCTCCAACTCGGTGGTGGTGAAAGCCGTGCCACCGGGTGCCACCATGGTCGGCATTCCCGCGCGTATCGTCGAAGGCGTGGAGTCCGGTGAAGCGGCGCACGCGTTCTCTGCCTATGCGGTCACGACCAGTGACAACGATCCACTCAACGCGATTTTGAAAACGCTGGCTGGCAGATCGGACCACTCGGAAGCGCAAATCGCGACGCTGCTGGCGAGGATTGCAGAGCTGGAATTGCAGTTGGTGCCGCAGAAGAAAAGTGGCAGCGGTTAGCGTCATACGTATCAATCACAAGATTGGCACGCGATGGTAACCCGCTATGACCCCAGAAGTACTCAGGCGGAGTTCGAGCCCGGCTCGCGCGGTCGTGTGTTACGCAACCGGCTTGGTATCGCGCGAGCGAGGGACATGAGCTCGGCCGAGTCGCAAGCATTATTGCTGGCGCAACATCAGGCCGTTGAAAGGTACTCTGAGGATCACCGCTTTACAGCAGCCGATGTGCGCAGTCTGCACCGACTTTGGTTGGGGCCAATCTATGCTTGGGCGAGGGAATACCGCAACGTAAATATCGGTAAGGGCGGTTTGCAGTTTGCACATGCGCCACTGGTGCCAGGACTGATGGCAGACTTGCAGCGCGGCCCGCTGGCGCGCCATACGCCTTGTCGGCCCAAGCCCAATGATGAGCTTGCCATGGCGCTGGCAGAAGTGCATGCCGAACTGATTCTTGTGCATCCATTTCGCGAAGGCAATGGAAGAATCGCCCGCATGATTGCAATGCTCATGGGCTTGCAGGCTGGTTTGCCACCACTGGACTTTTCCCCGCTGGAAGGGCATGGCAAGGAGCGGTATTTTGCCGGGATTCGTGCAGCGATTGATCGTGACTATGCGCCGTTGGCCAAAGTGTTTTCGCGGGTTATAACGCGGACTTGGAAGTGCGTTTCTTCCAATGATCCACAAAACACTGTGCGTTGATGAATTGCCCGGACTTGGCATCACGCGCAAACGGCTGGCGTATGCCCTCGACGGCGGACGATGTTTTTGCGGACACCCACAAGCCGGAAGCGGCTTCTTGCGCAGATTGCAGGTAGCGATTTGATTTGATCAGTTTCATGATGTTCATTTTACTCTCAGCGCGAGAATACAGGTAGCAAAAATCCAGCATTGGTGCGGGTCTAAGGCTGTTTTTGTTCTGAACGGCGCGTGGAATGGCGATCTTCGCGCGATTGTGCTGGGAAATATTTTCTCGGCCATTTTGCATGGCCAGCCCCCGACCTTTGCCGCAGACTCCTTGACACCTCACAACAAGCATTTCATAATCTGGTCAGATAAACAGACTAGAATCTAAAGGATGCGCCATGCGGCAGGCACAATGGCAATTGCAAACGGCCAAGGCTCAATTGAGTGAGCTGGTCGAAGCCGCGCTGCGTGGCGAGCCGCAGCGGATCACCCGGCGCGGCAAGGATGCGGTTATGGTACTGTCAGAAAAAACCTATGCCGCACTGAAGACCAGCGCGAAAAGTGACGCGCCGAATTTTGTTGCGCACTTGCTCGCCATGCCACGTGAACGCATCACTAAACCTGAGCCCGCTGAATCACGGGTCAAGCTCGCGCTGCGTGATATTCCGCAGTGAGTTTTCTGCTCGATACGGTGGTGCTTTCTGAACTGCGCAAAGCCAAACCGTCGCGCAAGGTCGTTCGATGGATCAAGGCGCAAAAGGCGGAGAGTCTTTTTATCAGCGTCGTCAGCATCGGCGAAATCGAGCGCGGCATCGAGCGGGCGCGAAAGTCTGATGCCGTATTCGCGGCTGAACTCGAACAATGGCTCGAGACCTTGTTAAGCCTCTATGCCGATCGCCTCTTGCCAGTGTCCGCCAATGCCGCCCGGCTTTGGGGCAAGCTTTCGGCCCGACTGGGACACGATGGTGCCGACCTGCTGATCGCCGCGACCGCGCTGAGCCACGGCGCAACGGTGGTCACACGCAACGTCAAGCACTTTGCCCCGACCGGTGTGCAGGTCCTCAATCCATTTGACGACGTGAAATGAGTGCGGGCGATCGATGCGGTCAGAGTTGAAATTCTACGAGTCTCGAACAAGCGTCGCAAATCAATCCAATCTGACCCTATCGATCGTGCTATCGATCGTGCCGCAGATGCCCGTTGTCGCTGCGCATATTTTCAGCGGTGCCTGTAATGTAGTTTTACATTCCGATACATTTTGTCCAGAGACTACGAGGGTATTGTTACGGTCACATTGACGGTTACTGCCAAGGGGCAGGTCAGGTTTCGAAAAGACGTGCTGCAACATCTTGGCATCAAGCCAGGGGAAAAGCTCGAGCTGGCTTTGCTGCCAGATGGACGGGGCATGCTCAAAGCAGCCCAGCCGAGTGGAGCAACTGAAAATTTCGTTGGGTTTCTCGTGGGTCGGACAAAGAAAGTCGCCACCAATAAGGAAATCGGCGACGCAACCGCGAAAGGTTGGGCTGGCCAGAAATGAAGGTCGCTGTTGATTCCATCGTCCTCGTCCGCGCTGTTGTGCGCGACCATCCACCCTCCGTTTGCAAAGGGAGGAGACAACCACCATGTCACTTTGAATCACACCCGACCGGCTCATTCGAAAATCAACGTATTACAACGGAAAAATGTAATACAATAATTCGTTGTACTACCATATAGGTGAAGTATGACTACATCAAGTCTTACGGTCAAAGGGCAGGTTTCCATCCCCGTGCGTCTTCGCAAAATGCTGGGTTTGGCAGCGGGGGATCGTGTCCGGTTTAGTGAGGATGGCGGACGCGTTTACCTCGCAAAGGAGCCGGATATTTCGGCGATTTTTGGCGTGGTGAAGGCGCGTAAGACCGCCACACTCGCACAAATGGACGCCGCAATTGTGCAAGGCTGGCGGAAGAAGCGCGCATGAAAGTGACGCTCGACACCAACGTGTTGGCGCGTGTGGTCGTCGATGATCATGGAGCAGCGGCACAATGCGCGGCCGCTCGCAAGGCACTTGCGTCGGCAAAAGCGGTCATCATTCCGCAAGTGGTGCAGATAGAGCTTTGCTGGCTGCTGGAATCGGCCTTTGGCCTGCGCCACGCCGAAATCGTCAACGTGTTGCGCGTATTGCAATCCAATCCGCGTATCGAGCTTGAACATCGGGCTATTTTTGATGTCACGCTGGAAAAATTCTCAGGCGATGCGGCGTGGAGGTTTGCCGATTGTTTGATCGCTATTGTTGCGGTCCGGAATGATTCGACGCTGTTGACGTTCGACAAAAAGCTGGCTCGGCTCATTGGCTCGAACGTGTTGCGTTAAGGGATGCGGAAATAACCAATGGCCCATTTCTGGATGCGCTGACGGGCGCATTGCGTCGTTGTTCCTCGCTTGTGGGGCTCGCCACACGGCACTCGGAACGCCTAGCACTGCATCCCGCCAGCACCTCCATAAACGGGACATTGGCTATTTCCGCATCCCTAAGGTCAGGCATGGATTTGCTTTAAGAATTGCGCGTTCCGCATTTTTGAGGGAATCGCAGTATTTCCCGACAAACACAAGCACTGGCGCGGCTTTCCGGCATAAAATGTCTAGAAATCCGCGCCCAATATAGAGGTTGTCATTCTTACCTCCCCCTTGAGATAGAGCATTCCTACCTCATATAGTTGATAGATTCGCTCGGGTATCGTATACTTGAGTTGTTTACTCGGGTTTGGTGCGCTGCATTGCTCAAGCATCCACCCGAATCGACGATTTTTGAACGCTGCCGAACACACGTAGACCATCGCAACAAGGCCACGCCATGAGACTCACCACCAAAGGACGATTCGCCGTAACCGCCATGCTGGATGTGGCGCTCAATGGCGGCAATGGCCCGGTCGCGCTCGCGGGTGTCAGCGAGCGGCAAAAAATATCGCTTTCGTACCTGGAACAATTGTTCGGAAAGCTGCGCCGCAATCAATTGGTGGAAAGCGTGCGCGGCCCCGGGGGCGGTTATCATCTTGCCCGCGCGGCATCGACACTCACGGTCGCCGATATCATCGTCGCCGTTGAAGAGCCGATCGATTCGCGCCAATGCGAAGGCAAGGAAAATTGCGCCGGCGACAAGCGCTGCATGACGCACGACTTATGGGAAAGCCTGAATGAAACGGTGATCAGTCATCTCGCCGGGGTGACACTCGCCGATCTGGTCGAACAACAACGCAACAAAGCAAATCCCGGTGCTGCGCGCGTCGTCAAATTGCGCACATCCCACCACAAGAACAATCGTCTCAACGAATCCGCCGCAACCCCGTAATAAATAATTTCCAATACCCATGAAAATGCAACAGCCCATCTACCTCGATTATTCCGCGACCACGCCGGTTGATCCGCGCGTCGCGCAAAAAATGATTCCGTATTTGACCGAACAATTCGGCAACCCGGCATCGCGCAGCCACAGCTATGGCTGGACGGCCGAAGCGGCGGTGGAAGCGGCGCGCGAAGAAGTGGCGAAACTGGTCAATTGCGATTCAAAAGAAATCGTCTGGACCTCCGGCGCCACCGAATCGATCAATCTTGCATTGAAAGGCGCCGCGAATTTTTACAAGACCAAAGGCAAACACATCATCACCGTCAAAACCGAGCACAAAGCCACGCTCGATACGGTGCGCGAACTGGAGCGTCAGGGCTTTGAGGCGACTTATCTCGACGTAAAAGACGACGGCTTGATTGATATGGCTGTGTTCAATGCGGCACTTCGTCCAGATACGATTCTGGTGTCCGTCATGTTTGTGAATAACGAAATTGGCGTGATCCAGCCGATCGTCGAAATCGGCGAAATTTGTCGCGCAAAGGGAATCGTGTTCCACGTCGATGCGGCGCAGGCAACGGGCAAAGTGGAAATCGATTTGCAATCATTGAAAGTCGATTTGATGAGTTTTTCCGCGCACAAGACTTATGGTCCGAAAGGCGTGGGTGCCTTGTTTGTGCGCAGGAAACCGCGCATCCGATTAGAGGCGCAAATGCACGGCGGCGGTCATGAAAGAGGATTTCGCTCCGGTACGCTGGCGACGCATCAAATCGCCGGCATGGGCGAAGCGTTTCGCATCGCGCGGCTGGAAATGAAAGCCGAGAACGAGCGTATCCGTATGTTGCGCGATCGCCTGCTCGACGGCGTGAAGGACATGGAAGAAGTCTATGTGAACGGCGACCTTGACCATCGCGTGCCGCACAACCTGAACGCAAGCTTTAATTTTGTCGAAGGCGAATCGCTCATCATGGGCATCAAAGAACTTGCGGTATCGTCGGGTTCTGCCTGTACGTCGGCGTCGCTGGAGCCTTCATACGTGCTGCGCGCGTTAGGCCGCAACGATGAACTCGCGCACAGTTCGATCCGCTTCACCATCGGCCGATTCACCACCGAAGCCGATATTGATTTCGCAATCAAGTTGCTGAAAGAACGCATCCAGAAGCTGCGCGACATGTCGCCGCTGTGGGAAATGTACAAGGACGGGGTTGATCTCAATTCCGTTCAATGGGCGGCGCATTAAGCAGGCAAATTCGCGCACGCTTCAACGCAGTAAACAGGAGTTGAATCATGGCTTATTCGGAAAAAGTAATCGATCATTATGAAAACCCGCGCAACGTTGGCTCGTTCGGCAAGGACGAAGACGGTGTGGCGACGGGCATGGTCGGCGCACCTGCGTGCGGCGACGTGATGAAATTGCA
>JANOKK010000882.1:0-1284 GCA_031419255.1 Betaproteobacteria bacterium | reverse complement strand
GCGATCCGCGAGCACGAACTTATCCATGCGGTGCTCGATCTCGCAGTGAATGCGCGATGCCATGCGGTCGGCAATCACCAGTTCCGCGGTCGCATCTCGACCGAGCGTAAGACTCTTTCGATCGCGCGGCATCACCACGACTTGATCGCGATAGGTCAGCGTCAGTGTCGTCGTCCTGGCGGTGGTGGTTCTGTGACCAACGGCGATCGTGGTCGCATCGTCGGTTTCGTGCCACAGCACTTCGCAAATATCGATTTCCTGCGCTTTGCCTTTGACGGCGATGGAATGCAGGATGCGGCAATCCATTTTTTGCAGCGCCGGCAAACGCTCGACGGTTTCCGCCGAGGTAATGATTTGTCCCTTCGAGGCGAGGCCCGACAAGCGTGCAGCGAGATTCACGGAATCACCGAATACGTCACCTTCGCGCGCGACCACAGGACCAAAATGAAAACCGATGCGCACGCCCAAATGCACGCCCTCGACGGGCGGCGGCATCGCCGTGATTGCATGCTGAATATCAACTGCGGCCTGCATCGCCTGCGAAGCGGTGGGGAATTCGGCCATGACCTCGTCGCCGATCGTCTTGATGGTGCGCCCACCGTTGGCCGCCGTGCGATCCTTGAACATGTCAACGCATGCACCGATCGCGGTATGCGCGATCGCATCGCCGGCGGTGTCGTAGAGTTTGGTGCTGCCGCTCACATCGGCGAACATGACGGCGCATTCGTGCTGGGATTCCATATGGCGGAAATTTCAAAAAATGTTCGGTTGAGTCTGCCACAATCCGCAGGCCAGTGGTAGCCACAACGTTAATTCTCGCTGCGGCAGAAACAGATCGAGAAGCGACTATGCGGGCGACTGGTACTTGATGGCTTTCGCGAAATAGTTGTAGACCACGGAAATTCGCCGCAAATGCCGCGATTCCGGATGCGTGAGAATCCATAGCTCGATCGCGCAATCGTCTAGCGGCGGCGTCAATGCGACCAGGTTCGGATCAGCCGATGTCTTGTAAGTGGAAAGCATGCCGACGGCGAGTCCCGCACGCACCATTTCGCCGATCGCCACATGCGTGTTGACAAAATAGCGCGGCACCACTTTGGGATAGTTTTTCTGGCGCCATTTGAGCGAGGGATGTTCGGGAATTGCATCGTCGACGGCAACCCAATCATAGGCGCTCAGATCGCCGGGATCGCGCTTCGCCTTGGTTATCGTCTTGACCAATGATTTAGTCGCGTACATCGCCATTCCCACCCGACCCAGTTTGTGTCCCACCAGATGTTCGGG
>JANOKK010000881.1:0-1232 GCA_031419255.1 Betaproteobacteria bacterium | reverse complement strand
ATGAAAAGTCAAGTCATTCTGAACAAACCCCAGCCACACCTGTGAGACCGGCGTGTCATTTTTGTTCTTCAATCGAAATGCGCCGACCATGCGCGCCCGTTGCTCGCTCGGGTACAA
Organism: Betaproteobacteria bacterium; assembly: GCA_031419255.1. Classification (GTDB taxonomy): domain Bacteria; phylum Pseudomonadota; class Gammaproteobacteria; order Burkholderiales; family Usitatibacteraceae; genus UKL13-2. The sequence continues at coordinate 1,115 of JANOKK010000881.1, read as the reverse complement.
GTCGGTTTTGACGCTCACTGCGGTGACGCGCGGCTGCGCAACGGAAGCCGTCGCTTTGTATTTCTTCTCGTAATCTACCTGCCGCTGCTGGCCGTCTTGGGCGGTCTCATATTCATTCAATACGTTTGTGTTGTAGAAAATGAATCCGCCGATTCCGGCGAACGCGATCACTGCCGCCGACGAGGCGGCAACCACGCCTCCCTGGAATCGGCCGCGCGCCATCACACCGCGTTCGCGCCAACCGCTGACGGTTCCACGCGTCCACATCAAGTAAGCGCCAATTACCAGCAACACGGCTGCCGCGATCCAATACGCCTGAAACGCGAAAATGCGTGGCAGAAAATGACCGAAGCCATTCATGTCCGAGTACGTTGCACCTGGAATCGCGCCGTACTTGTAGAGATTGTGTTCAAAGCCGAGCGGCGTAGAAAACTCAACCGCGATGTAATACACAATCATCACAAAGTGGCCGAGATATTTCTGGTTGACGACACTGTGAATCGCAATCGCCAGTGCGCACAGCAACCAGTATTCGATCAGTTGAAGGCCGAGCAATTCCTTTACATACAAGCCGATTTCAAAATTCGTGTATCCCTTGAATACCTGAATCGTCAACCCGCAAAGTATGAGAAAAATTTGCAGCAGCAATGGCACCAGCATCAGTGCCAACAGCTTTGAAAGCATCGGCAACCAGGTCGGCGTCGGCGTTGCATCGATGATCTGATCGAGTCGATTGTCGCGCTCGCGCCAGACGAGTTCGCCCGCGTAGAAGGCGATGATGATGAGCATGAAGAGCGCGAATGATCCGCTCACCAATCCCGTCATTTGATACGTGACCGGCCAGGTGTTGGTGCCGAAGCGCCCACCGAGCGTGGTGCTCGCGAAGATGAGAAACAAAATGCCTGCGAACACCAGCACGCCGAAATAAATATTCTTGACCGTCTCGCGAAAATTCAGCCAAACCATGTGCGGCAGCATGCCAAGCCCCACCGGCTTGATGGCACTGGGTGCCAATGTGACGGGTGTGATGGCCGCCGTGAAGTGTGTGGGACTATCAGCGTCATCGGCATCGTTAACGAGCTTGTTTTTACTTTTGCCGCCCGCGCGCTCACCCG
>JANOKK010000880.1:0-4010 GCA_031419255.1 Betaproteobacteria bacterium | reverse complement strand
GAAACACGATCATGTGGTGCGCGAATTGATCGGGCCGATTGCGATTGATGCGCAGGAACGCGCGGCGGGAAAATTTACCGTGAGGCGCGCGATCACGTTGGGTGCGGATTGGAAGCGCGGCGATTTGTCGCTGGTCGCGTTTCTGCAAAATTCGCGCAATGGGGAAGTGCTGCAAGCGCTGAGTGCGCCGTTGTGTCGAGGGTGAGCGTGCCTGCTTGACCGCTTTTTTGTGGGTCATACCTTCCGCAATTCCATTGTCATCCTGAGTGAAACGAAGGATCTGGTCGCGACAAGATCCTTCGTTTCACTCAGGATGACAGTGTTCTTGTTTCAAACGCATCCGAAACTAACGCGTTGTGTCCGCGCTTTCACGATCCAGCTCCGGCACCGCATACGGCAACTTCTTTACAACAAGTCTCTCGCCATCCAGCGAACCCAGCGTCAGCGTTCCACCTCTCAGCGCCTCGATTTGCGCGACCACCAGCGCATCAAATCCGCCACCCGGCATGGGTGCGGTGTTGGCAATCATGCCTGCCGCCTGATCGCCGAACTCTTGCGAGTAAACACTTGCGCCGGGCTTCGGTACGGCACCTTCGCCATGTACCAACGCCATCCGCCGCTTGAGGATGCCGCGATACTGCGTGCGCGCGACGATTTCCTGGCCGGGATAACAACCTTTCTTGAAACTGACGCCGCCAATCAATTCAAAGTTTGCCATTTGCGGCACGAACGCATCCTGCGTTTCAGGCAACACCGTCAAGATGCCGGCACGTAACCCGAATCCATCCCAGACAGTCGCGCCGACAGGCGTGGCTGCGCGCGACATCTCTTGCCACAATTTTATTGCCGCCGCCTCGTGCGCAACAATCTCGAATTGATTCGCCGAGATTCGCACGATCATGCCGTCGTCGATCGTTGCGGTGCTCATCGATTGCGTCGGGGCAGCGCCGAACCTTTTTCTGATCATGTCCGCCGCGCCTGCACCAGCGACGCCAAAGCGCACCCATTGCGCACCGGTATCGGTGAGCGTCACTTTCGAGCGCAGCACAAACATCTGCATGCGTTTCTGGATCGCGGCTTGCAAGGCGCGTGGCAGTTGCAGCACATAGCCATCGGCAGTGCGCCACACGAGAAAGGTCGCGAGCAGGCGTCCCTTTGGCGAGCACCAGCCATTCCATTGCGCGCCGTCCTCCCCCAGCGCGGCGACATCGTTGCAAAATTGCGCCTGTAAATACGCGGCCGCATCGGTACCACCGACCTGAATCAAGCCATCGTGCGATAAATCACAGAGGATCGTGCCATCGACGGCGGCGGCCAATTCGCCGGCCGCGTCGCCATAATCGGCCACCCGCCCATCGGCAAAACGCGCACCCCGGTCGGTGAGTGCGGCAATCCAGCGTTCGCTCATGTGACAATTGTCCCGGTCAAAAATTGGCGCGCATGCAAATGCAATTGGGCGCCGAAACGTAAACTCATTGTAGATTTTTTCACGGAACCAAAGTGGAAAATAGCGAAAGCACCGAAAACAAATCCGCCGATCCGCGCTGGATCACCCTGCGCGTATCGCGCATCAACCTGGGACTCAATCTGGTGGGAACCTTGCTCGCGTTCCCCGTGATGTATTACTTGAATGAGTTGCCCGGCTGGTTGCGCCTCGCGCTGGTGAGCGCATTGGCGTTATCGCTCGCATGGGACGTGCGCTTGATACTATTGAAGGCGGGTGACTCCGTCGGCGCGTTTCGCGTGTTTGATCTCGATGCGCCACCCAACAGCGTGGCCACTGCGGACACACCCCATCTGGGCATTCGCATCCGTTACGCAAACCCGGCGAAAAACAAGGCCGCACCCGAGCGCGATGGCGTGGTGCTTCGCAAGGCGTTCGTCTCGCCATGGTTCACGGCATTGCGCTATCGCCTGCCCGACGATCCCGCATGGCGGCGCTGGTGGCCGAAGGTGATTGCGCTGTGGGCCGATAGCCTCGATGCCGATGAATTCCGCAAGATTCGCGTGGCGCTGAAGTGGAAGTAATGTCGTTGTCGAGGGAGTCGCCTCCACGAAAGTTCTAAGCAAGTCTATGCCGTGTGTGGTTCGACAAGCTCACCACGAGCGGATCAAATTAGTTGCCGTTCGTCCAGAGCCTTTCGAAGGACTCGTTCAGAGATTCCCAAGTATAATTTCACCTCCGGCCACCCTCTATCTCCCTGGCCCCGCCAATGGTTTCTCCCCAAGCCACAACCGCCGCACCGCCAATATTGGTGTTGCGCGGCTCATCCGCGTTGTCCGCATTTCGTCTCGATAAATTGCGCGCGTCCTTGATGCACGCGCATCCGGCGATAGTTTCCATCGATAGCGCGTTTGTGCATTTTGTCCAGTCGTCGCGTGATCTCGACAACCGCGAATTCGAGGTGTTGCGCCAATTGCTCACCTATGGCGGCGTGTCGGCACCGGCCCGCGAAGGCGAAACCTTCCTGGTGATTCCGCGCATCGGCACCATTTCTCCCTGGGCATCGAAGGCGACGGACATCGCGCACAATTGCGGGCTTAACACCGTTCAGCGGATCGAGCGCGGGACGCAATTTTCAGTTCGATGTGATGGCGCGATGAGCGAGGAAACCCGCACCGCCATCATCAACGCGATTCACGATCCGATGACCGAAACCGTGCGGCATTCGCTGGACGCGGCGGCCGAACTATTCGTCGCACAATCACCGCCGCCGCTCACCCGCGTGCCGCTGATGGCGGATGGCGTGCAGGCATTGCGGCGCGCAAACGCCGACATGGGATTAGCACTCGCGGTGGATGAAATCGATTACCTGTTCGACTACTACCTGCGCATCGCGCGCGATCCGACCGATGTCGAGCTGATGATGTTCGCGCAGGCCAACTCCGAACATTGCCGCCACAAGATTTTCAACGCGTCCTGGACGATCGACGGCGAGGCAAAATCGCAAAGCCTGTTCGCGATGATTCGTAACACCCATCGTGTGACCCCCATCGGAACGGTGGTTGCGTATTCAGATAATTCGGCCGTGATGCAAGGCACCACGATTGCACGTTTTTTTCCGGATGCGAAGGGACGCTTCCAGTTTCATGAGGACGAAACGCACATCCTGATGAAAGTGGAAACCCACAATCATCCGACCGCGATCGCGCCGTGGCCGGGTGCCGCGACCGGTTCGGGCGGAGAAATCCGCGACGAGGGTGCCACCGGCATCGGTGCCAAACCAAAGGCGGGCCTCACCGGATTTTCAGTCTCGAATTTGAACATCCCCGGCCACCGCCAGCCGTGGGAACACGATTACGGCAAGCCCGTGCGCATCGCCTCTGCACTGGCGATCATGACCGAAGGGCCGATTGGTGGTGCCGCGTTCAACAATGAATTTGGCCGCATCAATCTCACCGGATATTTCCGCAGCTACGAGCAATTGGCCGATGGTGTGATGCGCGGCTATCACAAGCCGATCATGATCGCCGGCGGTTTAGGCAATATTTCGCATCGTCATACCCACAAGAAAGCGCTCGCGCCGGGAACGTTGTTGATTCAACTCGGCGGGCCGGGCATGCGCATCGGTCTGGGCGGCGGCGCAGCGTCGTCGATGACGTCTGGTGCCAATACGGAATCGCTCGATTTCGATTCGGTGCAGCGCGCGAACGCGGAAATGCAGCGTCGTTGCCAGGAAGTGATCGACGCCTGCTGGCAGATGATGGAGGCGAACCCGATCTTGAGTCTTCACGATGTCGGTGCCGGCGGAATCTCGAACGCGTTGCCGGAATTGGCGCATGGCGGCGGCGCGGGCGCACGTTTTGATTTGCGCGCGGTGCCGTCAGAAGAACCGGGCATGAGTCCGCGCGAAATCTGGAGCAATGAATCGCAGGAGCGTTATGTGCTGGCGATCGCGCCGGCATCGCTGGCGCTGTTTCAGCAGATGTGCGAGCGCGAACGCTGCCCGTTTGCGGTGCTTGGCACCGCCACGAGCGATGCGCAATTGGTGGTCGTCGATCCGTTGTTC
>JANOKK010000879.1:0-1242 GCA_031419255.1 Betaproteobacteria bacterium | reverse complement strand
GCCAAATCAGTGCGGCCGATGGCCAGCATCATGCGTTTGAAAATGGAGTCCCCGTTGGCGCCGATTACCACGTACTGGCCATCGCCGCAGAGGTAGGTGTTAGACGGCACGATGCCTGGCAGGCTCGCGCCAGAACGTTCGCGCACGAAGCCGGTCATGGCGAACTCGGGCAACATCGATTCCATCAGCGAAAACACTGCTTCGTATAACGCCACATCGACTACCTGTCCGCGGCCCGTTTGGTGGCGCGAATGCAGTGCCATCAACGCCCCCATCGCGCCGTACATGGCGGCCAGTGAATCGCCGATCGAGATGCCGACCCGCACGGGTGCACGATCCGGATAACCGGTGATATAGCGCATGCCGCCCATCGATTCACCAATCGCGCCGAAGCCAACGCGATCCTTGTACGGCCCGGTCTGGCCGTAGCCCGACAGGCGCACCATAATCAGTTTCGGATTGTCCTTTGCCAACGCGTCGTATCCGAGATTCCACTTCTCCATCGTGCCGGGGCGAAAGTTTTCGACGATGATGTCGGCACCCAGCGCCAGTTTGCGGACAATTTCCTGGCCGTCTTTTTCGCGCAGATTTACCGTGACCGATTTCTTGTTGCGCGCCTGTGCGTACCACCAAAGGCTGGTCGGGTCACCCTCGGTGTCATGCAATTTGCGCCACTTGCGTAGCGGGTCGCCTTCGCCGGGGGCTTCGATCTTGATCACTTCGGCACCAAATTCCGCGAGCAGGCGCCCGCAAAACGGGCCTGCGATCAGCGTGCCCATCTCCAGCACTTTCAAGCCTTCCAGCGGCATTGGCTTCATCAGTTCGGCACCCTCAACGATTGTTCCACAGTAGCGTAGCATGACGCCTATCGCAACGGCATTGCATTGCGTCAGGAGGTAATCATGGAACAGGATGTCGAGTACGTCGGATTTTGGGCGCGTGTGGTGGCGGCGATCATCGATACGATTTGCGCAATGATGATTATTGTCCCGGTGATTTTGGCGGCCTATGGCAGCGAATATCTCACACTCATTCAGGACAAGTTTGTCGCCGGGCCGGTGGATTTACTGGTGCAATACATTTTCCCGGCGGTCGCGATTATCATTTTCTGGCTGACACGTCAGGCGACACCGGGCAAGATGGTCATCGGGGCCAAGGTCGTCGATGCGGCCACACTCGGCAAACTCGGCGTCGGGCAAGCGATCCTGCGCTACCTTGGCTACTACGTGTCGATGATCCCGC
>JANOKK010000878.1:0-6227 GCA_031419255.1 Betaproteobacteria bacterium | reverse complement strand
TCTGCCGCATCGATCGATGCCAACAAAGGCGACCCGTCGAACGAGAATATTGCTTTTCGCCAGGCATGCCGCACCGGTGCTTGATTTTTTGTAGTCGTCACGTGATTCCGCCACATCGAGAATCTAGAAAGACGCTTCCAGCATCGCCCGATAATCTTCCGCTGATGCCTCACGCGGATTGGTCTTGTGGCAGTGATCAACCAATGCGCCTTGAATCACTTTGTCGAACATCTCGCGCTGCACGCCAATTTGGCCGAGGCGGGTCGGCAGCCCCAGGCGCGTACACATTTGGACGACTTCCTCGGCAATATCAGCGTCCGCCGAAAGGCACATCGCGCGCTTGAGCCGCTCGATACGTTTTTCGCGAACCACGGAAGGTGCAGACGCATTGAAACGCAAAACAGCGGGCATCACGATGGCGTTCAGCGTGCCATGGTGCAGACTGGTCTTGCCATCAATCTTGAGTCCGCCAAGCGGATGTGAAAGCGAATGCACGGCACCGAGACCTTTCTGGAACGCCATCGCGCCTTGCATCGATGCCGACATCATGTTGAGGCGTGCATCGACGTTGCCGCCGTCACGGGTGGCCAGTTCAATGTTCGCCCACCCGCGTTCGAGACCATCGAGCGCGATACCGTCGGCGGGTGGATTGAATGCCGGCGCGAGAAATGTCTCCACGCAATGTGCAATCGCATCCATGCCGGTGGCGGCGGTGAGATACGGCGGCAAGCCGAGTGTGAGCAACGGATCGCAGATCGATGAGCGCGGCAACAAATGCCAGGCGTGAAAGCCGAGCTTGCGACCATCGTTGACGATGATGATCGAACCACGCGCCACCTCACTGCCGGTGCCGGCGGTGGTGGGGATGGCGATGAGCGGCGCGGCTTTGTCGGTGATTTTTCCACTGCCGCCTTCGATCGTCGCGTATTCCTTCAACTCGCCCGGATGCGTGGCGAGAATGGCGACACCTTTGGCGAGATCGATGGAAGAGCCACCACCGACGGCAATCAGGCCATCGCAATTTGTGGCGCAAAACAAATTCGCCGCGTCGCGAACTTTATTCTCGGTCGGGTTGGATGGCGTGCCGTCAAACAACGTGCACGCGAGCGCGCCGAGTTTATCCGTAACGCGACCGACGATCCCCGCCGCAACCACGCCTTTGTCGGAGACGATCATCGGGCGCTTGATGCCGATGCGTTCGCATTCCGAGGGCAACATTAGCAGGCTATCGGCACCGATATGAATGTGGGTCAGGTAAAAAATAAAGGCCATGGAATGTTCCTGTTGATCAGTAAGGCGAGTTATTGAACTTCCCTATCAAAGGTGCAATTCTTGGCGACAAACTCCAGCACCGGTGCGCCTTTCCAGCCATTATCGCCCGGTGAGGTGCGCCAGTGCTTGTTCTTTGCTGCCTAGTACTTCCAAAAAAACGTCAAAATTTCGTCATTCGGGCGAACAACCACAAGGTTTGCACCGGGCGGAAGTGACAATGCAACTCGCGCCGAGTCGCTGTCGTCAATTGTCGATCTTGCCCGCGGCAACGCGCCGCCGCGTCCCTGCCGCCATATCGTAGACATTGAAATCAGTCATCGCGCGGCCATAGAGATGAAGGCTCACGACCGGTTTGCCCTCGGTGGAAACGCCGGTCACGTGGATGTGATCCGGATTCGGGACGAACGTGCTGACGGCTCCACGCGTCAGCAACACGACACCACCGCGCGCGAGTGCGATCCCGGCATCGCGGCCATCGTCGGGCGACAAGCGCACATAGTTTTGTTCTTCAAGCACGCCTTCGACCACACCGACCACCCCCCAACTGCCGTGGTCATGGATCGGCGTCCATTGGCCCGGCAACCATACCAGCGCGTACAGTGAAAGATTGCCGTCCGGCGCACTGTAGATGAGGTTTCGCGCATAGCCTTCGGCGCGGCTCTGCAAGTATTCCGTGCGCAGCCATGATTTCGCATCGGTCGCGAGTTCCATCATCGGTGCGACCAGGATTCTGACGATATCGGATGGCGGTGCCGATCGGGCGCCGCACGCGGCGGCGAGGCCGATGAATTCGCCGACGACATCCGCAAGCGCGATCGCGGCGGTTTGCTCGACAACGCTTACCGTCCGGTCACTTGCGCGTGGGCTACGAATTGTCATGCGGGAAAATCCTCTATCACCCGGGCGCTGGAATCCGTCGCCGTCGTCGGGAAGGAATCCAATGTTACCGGATTGCCGTTGGCCTTCATTGCGCTCGTTCTTGTTCGTTGGCTGTTTTATGCACCTGTGGCGTCGCAAACACAAGCGCTGGCGCGGCTTTCAGCGCATTATTCGCTGATGACGCGCGCAAAATGGCGATTACCACATGCGGGTACTTCCATGTACCCTGTCATCCCGGCGAAGGCCCAAAAGAGCTAACTTAATCCCATGCACTCGTAAAAAAGACGTGTCATCCCCGGATCAAGTCCGGGGATGACAGTATCTTTTTTGAACACTACCTCTAAAGTTAGCGCTTATGGGCAAAGGCTGGCATGACGAAATTTTGAGGTTTTTAGAAGTACCCATGCCGCATCGCCATGGCGCGCATAAACTTTCTATTTGCCAAGCGACCGGCGTCAACTCCAGAGGCCCCCAATGAACACATCCCGTTTCGATGTCATTGTTTTCGGTGCCACCAGCTTTGTCGGGCAGATTCTTTGCCGATATCTGTTGGCCCAATTTGGCAGCGCGAAAAAGCCGGGCGCACGTGCGTTGCGTTGGGCGATCGCCGGGCGATCGCGCGCGAAGCTCGATGCCCTGCTTGCCCAATTGGGCGTCGATGCCGAGGCGGTACCGGTATTCATCGCCGACGCGGACGACGAAGCTGCATTGACCACCCTCGCGCGCCAAACCCGCGTGGTGGTTTCCACCGTCGGCCCCTACGCATTATTCGGCGACACGCTGGTCAAGGTGTGCGCGGAAAACGGATGCGACTACTGCGATCTCACCGGCGAAGCGCACTGGGTGCGGAAAATGATTGCGCAACACGAGGGCGAGGCGCGGAAATCCGGCGCACGCATCGTCCCTTGCAGCGGCTTCGATTCGATTCCTTCCGACTTGGGTGTCTGGTATTTGCAGCGGCAATCGATGCTGCATTACGGCGAAGCCTGCGTGCGCGTGAAGATGCGTGTGAAAGCGATGCGCGGTGCGGCATCCGGCGGAACGGTCGCCAGCATGCTCAACATCATTCGCGAAGCAACCAAAGATCCCGCACTGCGCCGCGAATATAGAAACCCGTATTCACTTTGCCCGCCCGAGACGGTGCCAAAAACGCGCCAGCACAATATCAAAGGCGCTGAACATGACGCCGATTTCGGCAACTGGATGGCACCGTTCCTGATGGCCGCGATCAACACACGCGTGGTGCTGCGCAGCCATGCGCTGCAAGGCTATTCCAACGGCATTGATTTTCGCTACGACGAAGGCATGATGATGGGTAAGGGATTTGCGGGGCAGGCGCGCGCGTTAGGCTTCACTGCGGGCCTGGCCGCATTCATTGCCGGTGCCGCCATCACTCCGACACGCTGGCTCATGAAAAAAACCATTCTTCCCGCGCCCGGCAGCGGGCCGAACATTGACGCACAGGAAAAAGGTTTCTGGGACTATCGCTTCATCGGCCACACGAAAGACGGGCGCGACCTCAAAGTGAAAGTCACCGGCGATCGCGACCCAGGCTACGGATCGACCGCGAAAATGCTGGGCGAGGCGGCGGCGTGTTTGGCGCTTGATGTTTCAAAACCAGAGGTGGGTGGAGGATTCTGGACACCTTCAACGGCGATGGGGGAGGCGTTGTTTGAGCGGCTGGGGAAATATGCGGGGGTACGATTTGAGATAACTTGATCTGGGCTATCGTGCTATCATCGTTGCCTTCATTTTGATATCACGAGTGAGATCATGGCAAACATGAGTATTCGCGGCTTGGACGCAAAAGCACTCAAGCGGCTCAAAAAACAGGCCGCGAAAGAGGGTGGCAGTGTCAACAGCTTGGTGCTGCGTGTTTTGCAGGGTGGCGATGCCGCACGCAAACCGAAAATCCTGCAAACCTTCAACGACCTTGATGAGTTGGCGGGTACATGGGGCAAGGCGGAGGCAGGCGCATTCGCGCGAGACACGGCCGCATTTGCCACCGTCGATCCATTGCTGTGGAAGTGAGCCATGCATGCGATCGCGTTGGACACAAACGCCTATGCCGGATTCAAGCGCGGCCAGTCGGACATTGTCGCGGTGTTGCGGCATGCCCCCGCGATTCTCATTTCGGCAACGGTGTTGGGGGAATTGCTGGGCGGTTTCGCGGCCGGTCAGAGACAGGCGGCAAATCGCCTTGAATTGGCGAAGTTCATCGATACGCCGCGCGTCACTGTGGTTCCCATTACGGCGACGACGGCGGATTTTTATGCGCTGGTCTATGCGGCCCTCCGCCGCAAAGGCGCGCCGATTCCCACCAACGATCTTTGGATCGCCGCCAGCAGCCTTGAACACGGTGCTGCGCTGTTGACGCTCGATGCGCATTTTCAGCAGATCGACGGGCTGCGCGTTGGTACGCGGCTTGAGGATTTTGTTCCGTAGTGGCAATTTGCAAGTGCGGCTTCCCGCCGCCTACCGGTTCGACGCCAAGGAAGTGTTCATTCGCCAGGAACCGGAAACCGGCGAGGTCATTCTTTCGCGAAAGCCTGAAACCTGGGACGATTTTTTCTCCACGCTGAAGCGCGGCGACGTACCCAAGGATTTTCTGGGCAAGAAAGAGCGGAAGCTCGTATCGCAAAATCGCGATCCGTTCGCCGGATGGAAGGAATGAAACGCTACCTGCTGGATACCGCTACGGTAAGCCAGCTGTTGAAAGCGAATGCGGTGGTTGCGCGGGTGTGGTGGCAGCGCCGATGGCATCGCTTTGCATTTCGGTTGTCACCGAATGCGAGTTGCTGTTTGGTCTCGCCAAGCGTCCCGACGCCAAACGGCTTCATGCCGCCGTGCGGCAGTTTCTGCTGCGCGTCGATGGTTTGCCTTTCGACAGTGCCACGGCGGAACATTACGGTGCCGTTCGAGCCAGCATGGAGAAAATGGGCAAGACACTTTCGCCACTTGATCTTATGATTGCGGCGCACGCGCTGGGCGCAGGCGAAGTATTGGTGACGGGCGACAGAACTTTCAAGCAGGTGCCAAAACTCAAGATTGAGAATTGGGCGGTTTGAAATGGAACGTACCCGTTAGTTTTGCCGGTAGCTGCAGTCGCGTTAGAAACTCTGCCTTGCTTTTCAAACCCTATATCTGGTGCGGTGTTTCAGGCAAAAGTGGCCTGGGAGGCTCGCGGAATGGCGATTTGCGTTGGATCGTGCAGGGGAATTCTAGGGGGATACTACGAGGCTAGACTTGACCCAATACTGTTCGCTCGCCTGTCTGTTTCAGCAGATTGGGTTGGTGAGGATGGGGGCGGGATGACGAATATACGCGAGTGGCGCCCCTTGGCCGGATGAGGTTGCCTGTCAAAGACATGTTGTATTATTTGCCATGCCTGTCGTCTTTCGATACAAGAGCTTTCGCTTTTTTTTCTACTCAAACGAGGGTAACCCTCGTGAGCCATTGCACGTCCACGTTCGTGGCCAAGGTAGCGAAGCAAAATTCTGGATACGACCGTTGGTAAGAGTCGCACAAAGTGATGGGATCGATGCGCGCACATTGCGGGAGCTCGCTGAAGCAGTCGAACAAAATATTGATCTAATCGAAAGGAAATGGAATGAACACTTCCGCTAAGTCTGTGCGATTTGATGACAATAGTATGTGGGTCGACTTATCAGACGGCCGCATTCTTGCCGTACCGTTAGCGTGGTTTCCGCGCTTGCTGCATGCCGCACCGGAGCAACGTTTGAAATTCGAGATCAGCCAAAACGGACTGCATTGGGATGCCCTCGATGAAGACATTTCCATCGCAGGCCTGCTGTCAGGAACAGGGGATTTGACTCGGCCGGAGCAACAGGCGGCGTGAAACTTGGACGCGAAAGCAGTATGGCTGAAAAAGAAAAGGCGTTAGCGCGTTTGATTTTCAGAAAAGAATTCACGCTGGTCGAGTAGGCCGAAGGAACTTCCCCTCCAGCCTCTCACAGAACCGTACGTGAAACTCTCGTTTCATACGGCTCTTGTCATTCGGCCAGAATCGGCTTCGCATTGTTCAGGGCAATCATCCCAGCTTTCTGTTCCTTGGT
>JANOKK010000877.1:0-2569 GCA_031419255.1 Betaproteobacteria bacterium | reverse complement strand
GCTATGTGCAGGCCGCCATGGAGACGGGCGGTGGCGAAGACAGCCACGCCACGCCGTTCACCGCGGCAACGGGATACGTAACACCAGGCGTGGAAATACACGCCAACGCGCTGGAGAGTGCGCTTTCGGGGCGGAGTATTACGCCGCTAGCCTGGCACTGGAATCTTGCGCTGTTGATCTTTGCGATCTGCACCAGTGCCGTGCTGATGCGCCGTTGGCGGCCTTTCGTCAGCGCGGGGGTCGGCATCGCGCTACTATCCGTGATCGCCGCCGGCGATTGGTGGTTGTTTGTCAATCACAATCTGTGGCTGCCGGCGCTGGCCGCGATGGCGGGCATCGTCACCGTCTATGCTGGACTCGGTGGCCACGCCTACTTTTCCGAACAGCGTCAGCGCCGCGAAACGCGCCGCGCGTTCTCACTTTATCTGGCGCCTGAAGTGGTCGATGAAATCATGGCGCATCCGGAGAAACTAAAACTCGGCGGTGAGCGCCGCGAGATCACGTTGCTGTTTACTGATTTGAAAGGCTTCACCAATATTTCCGAGCAGCTTGGCCCTGAGCAAGTCGCGCAATTGCTGAATGAACATTTCTCGCGCGCGACCGCCATCATCAAGCGCCATGGCGGTACGGTCAATCGCTTCATCGGCGACGCGATCATGGCGATCTGGGGTGCGCCGCTGGCCGATGAAAAACATGCACTGAAAGCCTGCCTCGCCGCGCGCGAGATGCAGCTCGACATGAAGGCGCTGCGGGAGGAATTCACCCAGCGCGGCCTGCCGCCGATTTACATGCGTGTCGGCATTCACACCGGCCCGGCCATCGTTGGCAACCTCGGCGCGGCCGATCGCTTCGACTACACCGCCATTGGCGACAGCGTGAACCTGGCCGCGCGACTCGAAGGTGTGAACAAAGCGTACGGCACGGAAATTCTGGTGAGCGGCAAAACGATGGGTTTGTTAAACGGCGCGTTGCCTTTTCGGCAAGTGGATCGGGTGATCGTCAAGGGTAAGACCGAAGTGGTGGAGATATTCACGCTCTCTGAAGACATCGCATTGAATCAACTGACAACCGAAGCGTTGCACACCTATTGGGGACAGCGTTGGGATGAAAGTGAGGCATTGTGGAAACGTATTCTTTCGCAACATCCGCAGGACACAATTTCAGCAATCTATGTCGAGCGTATCGCCGCGATTCGTGCAATGCCACCGACCGGGGATTGGGACAGCGCCGTGGCGTTGGACAAGCTGTGATTTCCGAGAAGCCGGTGCTATGAGTGATTGTCATTCCCGCTCAGGCCGGAATCCAATTTTTGTGTACAAACTGGATTCCCGCCTTGGCGAGAATGACGGCAAGTTTTAGATGCCATCGCCCACGTTCCGTTTCACGCACGCGTCGGGGCCTGTGCCTGCAAAATCCGCTCGACATATCGCGCCAACTGATCGATTTCCAGATTGACCTTGGCCCCTTGCCGCAACAGCCGTATTGTCGTCACCTGATGCGTGTGCGGGATGATATTGATTTCGAACACCGCGCTGCCATTGTCCGCGTCCCTGACGCTGTTCACCGTCAGTGATACCCCGTTCACCGTGATCGAGCCCTTGCGCGCGACGAACTTGGCGAGCTCGCGAGGCGCCTCGATTTCCAGTCGCCACGAGGCACCGAGATCCTCCATCGCCGTCACCAGTCCCACGCCGTCGATATGCCCACTGACGAGATGACCGCCGATGCGGTCACCGAAGCGCAGCGATTTCTCGAGGTTGACTTCGCTGCCCTGACGCAGGCCGGTGGTCTGGGAAAGTGTTTCATTGGAGACGTCGACCGAAAAGGTTTCTGGCCCCTTCGCGACCACGGTCAGGCAACAGCCGCCGACCGCAACCGAGTCGCCGATAGAAATATTGTGCAAGCCGAGGCGCGGCGCGCCAATCGTGAGCCGCGTGTTGGCGGGCGTGATATCGGCTGTCTCAACAATGCCGGTGGTTTCGATGATGCCGGTGAACATGGTTATTCCCTCAATTTCTGAGTGGCTTTTGCCACCCGCGCCGCGACGCCCGAAAATTCCCTTCCCCCGCGCAGGCGGGGGCCCAAGTTTGATGCTTCGACACGATGATCAGACTTGGATCCCCGCCTGCGCGGGGAAAGGGCGGGGCGTGTGGGCAGTCACGCGCAAATCCGCGCCGACTTGTCGAACGTCCGTAATCTGCAACTTAATGCGCTCATCCAGATTTCTCAATTCCGGCAACGCGAACAACCCCCGCGCGCTGTCGCCGAAAATACTCGGTGCGATGTAGACAACGATTTCATCGACCACGCCCGCCGCGAGCAGGGATGCATTTAATTGCGCGCCAGATTCCACCAAGATGTGATTGAGGCCGCGCGCCGCGAGTTGCGTCATCATCTTCGACAAATCCACTTTGCCCTTCACCGGCTCTGTCGTAACCCGCATGATTTCCGCGCCCTCGGCAATCAACGCACGCTCGCGATCCGGCTTGTCGGCGGCGGTAGCGATCAGCAAATTGCCGCCGCGCAGTATTTTCGCGGTGCCGGGCACGTCAAGTCGGCTGTCGAGCAG
>JANOKK010000876.1:0-1672 GCA_031419255.1 Betaproteobacteria bacterium | reverse complement strand
GCGCGATCTGGAAACGATTCGCCTCGCAATGACCGCCGCCGAAACCGGCCATCTGGTGTTCGGTACGTTGCACACCAGCTCGGCGGCGAAGACGGTGGATCGGATCATCGACGTGTTTCCGGCGGCGGAAAAGGAAATGATCCGCGCCATGTTGTCGGAATCCCTGCGTGCAGTGATTTCGCAGACCTTGTGCAAAACCAAGGACGGCACCGGTCGTGTGGCGGCACACGAAATCATGGTCGGCACGCCGGCCATCCGCAACCTGATCCGCGAAGCGAAAGTGGCGCAGATGTATTCGGCGATCCAAACCGGGACGGCGCTCGGCATGCAGACGATGGATCAGAATTTGGCGGACCTGGTGAGGAAGGGCATCATCACGGTCGCCGAAGCGCGCAGCAAGGCCGCCAACAAGGATTCGTTTAATTAACCGTTCAGCGTGGCCATCGGCCAGGCGCTGCGACAGGAGAAGTCATGGAACGCGATGAGGCTCTGAAATTTGTTCACCAGTTGTTGCGGGCGATGCTCGCGAAGCGTGCTTCCGATCTTTTCATCACCGCCGGTTTTCCGCCGGCGATGAAAATCGACGGCAAGATGACGCCGGTTTCCCAATCGAGCCTCTCACCGGTACACACCGGCGAGATCGCCCGCTCGATCATGACCGACAAGCAGGCGGCTGAATTTGAAGCGACCAAGGAATGCAACTTTGCGATTGCACCCACCGGTATCGGCCGCTATCGCGTGAACGCGTTCGTGCAGCAGGGACGCATCGGCCTGGTGCTCCGCACGATCACAACCTCAATCCCGAAAATGGAGGATCTCGGCTTGCCCGAAGTGCTGAAGGATGTGGTCATGACCAAGCGCGGGTTGGTCATCCTCGTCGGCGGCACCGGCAGCGGTAAATCGACCACGCTCGCGGCGATGATCGGCTATCGTAACGAAAACAGTTACGGACACATCATCACCATCGAAGATCCGGTCGAGTATGTGCATGAACACAAGAATTGCGTGGTGACCCAACGCGAAATCGGCGTCGACACCGATAACTGGTTCGCCGCGCTGAAGAATACATTGCGTCAGGCGCCGGATGTGATTCTCATCGGCGAAATCCGCGACCGTGAAACCATGGATTACGCGATTGCGTTCGCCGAGACGGGGCACTTATGCATGTCAACGCTGCACGCCAATTCGACCAATCAGGCGCTGGATCGGATCATCAACTTCTTCCCGGAAGAACGGCGTCACCAATTGCTGATGGATTTGTCGCTGAACCTGAAAGCGTTCGTTTCGCAGCGGCTGATCCCGAAAAAAGAAGGCAAAGGCCGCGTGGCCGCCATCGAAATTCTGCTGAATTCGCCGTTGATTCAGGACTTGATTTTCAAGGGCGAAGTCCACGAGATCAAAGAAGTGATGAAGCGCTCGCGCGAAATCGGCATGCAGACGTTCGATCAGGCGTTATTCGATTTGTTTGAAGGTGACATGATTTCCTACGAAGACGCGTTGCGCAATGCGGATTCGCTCAATGATCTTCGCCTGAAGATCAAGCTCGAAGGCAAGAACGCCAAGGAGAAAGATTTGGCGGCCGGCTTGGAGCATTTGGAGATCGTCAAGTAAGGCCTTTGCCGCATTCGTTAGTTGTGCAATGTCATCCTGAGCGAAGCGAAGGATCTCGTCA
>JANOKK010000875.1:0-1073 GCA_031419255.1 Betaproteobacteria bacterium | reverse complement strand
TAGCCCATGACGCCGAGGCCTAAGAATGCGAGTTTCATTTGTGTGCTCCTGGAAATTTGGAATTGATTAAGGCGTTTTTTGCCACGGATTTACACGGATAAAAGCGGATGAATACGGAAAATTCCCTGCTTTTATCCGTTTTTATCCGTGTAATCCGTGGCTAACTTGGGTTTGGGTTGACCAGATTGGGCGGTACGCCTCCCGACAACGCAGCCGTCATATTTGTCGCCGCCAATGTCGCCATTCGCAGGCGCGTGGCCTGTGTGGCGCTGCCGATATGCGGTGTGAGGACAACGTTGTCGAGTGTCAGGAAGTCGCGATTGAACGCGGGCTCGCCTTCGAATACATCGATGCCGGCGCCTGCAATGCGTTTTTCTTTGAGCGCCGCGATCAAGGCGAGATCATCGACCACACCGCCGCGAGCGGTGTTTATAAAGATTGCGGTCGGTTTCATCAACGCCAAATCTTCGGCTTTGATTAGGTGGTGCGTCGCAGGCGAGTACGGCACCATCACCACCACGAAATCGCTTTCGCGCAGGATATCTTCCTTGCTTGCATGGGTGACGTTGAGTTTGGATTCCGTCGCTGCATCGAGGCGCGTACGATTGTGATACCGAACCTTCATCTCGAAGCCTGATGCGCGGCGTGCAATTGTCTGGCCGATGCGGCCCATGCCGATGATGCCGAGCGAAGCGTGGTGGATATCGGTGCCAAGCCATTGCTGGAGCGCGAAGCCTTTGATCCATTCGCCGTTGCGCAAACGCCGCTCGGTTTCGGTGATGCGGCGCGCGGCGGCCATCAGCAACGCGAACGTCAAATCGGCGGTGGTGTCGTCGAGCACGCCGGGGGTGTTGGTGACCATGACGCCGCGCTTGCTCGCCTCAGCAACATCGATATTGTTGTAGCCGACGGCGATGTTGCTGACCACTTTTACGGTCGGACACGCGTCGAAAAAGGCGGCGTCGATTTTTTCAGTGAGACATGCAATGACGCCGGCGCAGCCTTGCGCGCGGGATCGCAATTCTTCGGGTGAAAAAATGTTGTCGGAATCATTGTGATCAACGTCGTAAGTC
>JANOKK010000874.1:0-2916 GCA_031419255.1 Betaproteobacteria bacterium | reverse complement strand
GCGGTCTACACGAACGACGGAGGTCACTTGAATGCGCTTGGGCAACAGAAGGCGGCGATGGCATTTGTGAGAACACTCGCGTTGGCATTGCGGCGCGCGGGTTGACAGGCTTTGGGAGATTCCACGTTTTCCGGAATTTTTGGAAGATTTTTTGTTGGTGCCCAAAGTGTTCACTACGCTCACATGGTGGGCGGACTCGGTCACGTTCCGCGGGAATGCCACGGAGTGCATTCCGTTCGCAAGGCATTGAGCAAAATCATTTGCTCAATGAAGTCCCTTGCTCACCCCCGCCCGGCCCTGCATGGCCGGGCTTTCTCGTCCTCACGCGAAGTCCGCAGGGACTTCGCTTTTCGGTAAACGAAAAAAAACCGCCGAAGCGGTTTTTTCCATTTGGTGCCCGAAAGAGGACTCGAACCTCCACACCGTTGCCGGCGCCAGGACCTGAACCTGGTGCGTCTACCAATTCCGCCATCCGGGCGATGGTCGCGAAAGCCGCCTTGTACTCCGGTGCTTCGCGTAAAATGAGGCCGAATCATAGCGAATTCCGCTGCGACTGTCCACCGTGAAGAATAATTTCCACTTTATTGAAAGATATTTTGACCAATAAGAACAAGAAACCTGCCGACGCAAAATCCACAAGTCCTGCAGCCTCAAAGGCGCGCCGGATCGATCCGCATCATGCGCGCGAGCAAGCCAAGTACGAGAATCCGATCCCCAGTCGCGAGATGATCCTTGAAGTGCTTGAGAGTGCGGGCGTGCCAATCAATGCCGCACAACTCGCCTTGCAACTGCACATCGAGCCCACCGAAATGGAGGGCTTTCAGCGTCGCATCAGCGCGATGGAGCGCGAAGCGCAAATCATGCGTAACCGTCAAGGAGACGTATGCCTGGTCGGGAAGCTCGATTTGATTCCAGGGCGCGTACAAGGTCATCCGGATGGCTTCGGCTTCCTGATTCCCGACGACGGCTCCGATGACTTGTTCCTCGGGCCGAAGCAGATGCAAAAAGTGCTTGATGGCGATCGCGCCATGGTGCGCGCCGTCGGCATTGATCGGCGCGGCCGGCGCGAAGCATCAATTGTCGAAGTGCTGGAACACAAGAACAGTAAGGTCGTCGGTCGCTTGTTCACCGAACACAACGTGCTGTTTGTGGTGGCTGAAAACAAACGCATCAGTCAGGACATATTGGTCGAACCGGGTTTCGATGGTGGCGCGAAACCGGGTCAGGTCGTGATGGTCGAATTGGTCGCGCAGCCGGCAAAGAATTCCGAGCCCGTTGCGCGCGTGATCGAGGTGCTCGGCAATTACGCCGATCCCGGCATGGAAATCGAGATCGCATTGCGCAAGCACGATCTGCCGCATGTATGGCCGCGTGAAGTCGAGGTGCTCGAAAAGAAGGTGCCGAAAAAAGTTACCGCAGCGGATATCAAAGGCCGGCAGGATTTGCGCGATTATCCATTCGTCACGATCGACGGCGAAACCGCGCGCGACTTCGATGATGCGGTCTACTGCGAAAGACAGGGCAAAGGCTTTCGCCTGATGGTGGCAATCGCCGACGTATCGCACTATGTGAAGACTGGCGACGCGCTCGACATCGAGGCACGCAATCGTGGCAATTCAGTTTATTTTCCGCGACGCGTGATTCCCATGCTGCCGGAAACCTTGTCCAACGAAATGTGTTCGCTAAAGCCGGATGTAGATCGACTTGCGCTGGTCTGCGAAATGTCGGTCTCGGCTGCAGGCGAAATCAAACGCTACCAATTCTCGGAGGCGGTGTTTCATTCCGCCGCGCGGCTGACCTACACCAATGTGGCGAAGGCGCTTTATGCCTTCGAAACCGACCACGGCATCGAGGAAAACCTGCTGCCGCACCTTCGTCAGCTAGATGCCGTTTTTCAGGTGCTGCTGGCGGCACGCAACAAGCGCGGCGCGATCGATTTCGATACCGCCGAGACGGTGATGATGTTCGACGATGTCGGCAAAATCGAGAAAATCGTGCCGACGTTGCGTAACGACGCGCATCGACTCATTGAAGAATGCATGTTGGCGGCGAATGTTTGCGCAGCGGAATTTCTGCTGGAAAACGAGCATCCCGCGTTGTACCGCATCCACGCCGGGCCAAATGAAGAAAAGCTTGAGAGCCTGCGCTCGATGCTGAAAGATTTCGCGCTGCAATTGCCAGGCGGCAATGAGCCGAAGCCGTCCGACTATTCGGCGTTGCTGAAAAAAATCAAGGATCGCCCGGATGCACCGCTACTGCAAACCGTGCTGCTGCGATCAATGAAACAGGCGGTGTACAGTCCCGACAACATCGGTCATTTTGGCCTCGCATACGATGCCTACACGCATTTCACGTCGCCCATTCGTCGCTATCCGGATTTGCTTACCCACCGCGCCATCAAGGCCATTCTTGCAGGAATTGTGTACGACCCGAAAGCGCCGTGGGATCAACTCGGCATGCAGTGTTCTGCGACCGAACGCCGCGCTGACGAAGCCACACGCGATGTCAACGCCTGGCTCAAGTGCTACTACATGAAAGATCGGCTCGGTGAAGAATTTCCGGGGACGATCAGCGGAGTCACCGGCTTTGGAATTTTTGTCACGCTCGACGATGTTTACGTCGAGGGCCTCGTACACATTTCGGAATTGGGTCAGGACTATTTCCATTTCGATCAGGCCAAGCACCAGATTGTCGGCGAGCGTAGCAACAAGAAGTTTCAGTTGGCGGATCGCGTCAATATCAAAGTCGCGCGCGTCGATATCGAGACCAGCAAGATAGATTTTGTGCTGGCGGGCGAGAGGCTGAAAAAACCCGTTGTCGTTGCCGAGGATAGTAGCGAAGTCTCGCCATGGTCGGGCAAAGGCAAGTCCGCCAACAAGTCGGAGCGGCACGGCAAAGGTGCGCTGGAGAAAGGGG
>JANOKK010000873.1:0-2915 GCA_031419255.1 Betaproteobacteria bacterium | reverse complement strand
GACACCAAAGTGGCAACATTACAACCGGCATTTCGTTGGGTTTCCGCCAATATCAAGGGTCCGTTTGAATTTGAATTGAAAGCGAACGGCAGCGCGAAACCCGTCTATAAATCCAAGTCAAATGCGTTGACGTTGAACCTGCCCGGCAATGTGAAACTCGCTCCTGATGTCGAATATAGCTGGGGCGTCAAGTCCGGTGCGACCGATATCGGCATGACCAGTTTCAAGACACTGCCAATGCACGCCATTGAAATCACCCAGCAACGCAAACCCGACGATAAAGCCGCGTTTTCCGATTGGTTGTTGTATGCATTGACGTTGAAGGAAGTCGGCGCCGATCAGGATGCCGTCGAAGTGTGGGCAAAGCTCGCAAAAGACAGACCGGATCTGCCGGAACTGACTGCGCTCGCCAAGTAAGACGTTCGCTTACTGCGCGCAGGACGGCGTTCCGACCAGGTCGGTGCGCCGTTTTTTGCTTTTAAAATGGCGATATCAATGATTCACCCGAAACAGGTGGACATTTTGGGCAATAATTGAGGAACACAACAGAGGCAATCCACGTCGTTATGCGCGCATTGGTTCCAAAGACCGATTTATATATCCGACGGCTTTTCGCAAGCCTCGTATTGCTCGCGATGGTTTTTGTCGCATCAACCTCGGCGCTGGCGTTCGATGATCGCGTTGCGCTGGTGATTGGCAATGACAACTACCCGACGGAGCCGCTAAAAAATGGCGTGAATGACGCTCGGGCGATGCAGCAGGTCTTGCAGGAACTCGGCTTCAAGGTGGTCTTCAAACAGAACGCCGATATTCAGACCATGCGTGCCGCTGCGGTGCAGTTCGCCAAGCAAATGGATGGTGCGTCGGCGGCGGTGTTCTACTACGCGGGGCACGGAATTCAGCATAGCAACCGGAATTTCCTGGTGCCGGTCGACGCGAAATTGACCGCCGAACAGGAGATCGCCTATTTCACGATCGATGTTGACCAGATACTGACGAGCATGGAGGACGCGAAAGTCCGCCACAAGTTCATCATCCTCGATGCCTGCCGCAACAACCCATTCAGAAACCTGAATTTGTCCAACGGCCTCGCCAAGAGCACGCGCGTGCCGGCCGGCACCACCATCTCCTATGCGGCCGGCGCAGGCGCGGTGGCACTCGATGGCGAGGGCGAAAATGGATTGTTCACCAAACACTTGGTGAAGGAAATTCGCAACCCCGGCATTCCCGGTAGTGGTGTGTTTGAAAAAGTCGGATCTGCCGTTTCAAATGAGAGTGCGGGTCGACAAAATCCCGAGACCCAGTCGACGGCTTCGCCGCGCGGCGCATTTTTCTTCTCGGAGCGCGGTGCGATTGTCGCCAATACTTCCATTTCCGGAGGAGGCGTATCCAGTGAAACCGCCGCACAGGTTGACCGCGAGTATTGGACCGACATCAAGAACAGCAAGAAGCTTGCGGATTTTCAGGGCTACCTGAAGCAGTTTCCAAACGGCATTTTCGCTGACCGCGTGCGTAGCCGCATCGACGATTTGCGTGCAGAGCAATCCCAGCAACAAGTGGCTGTCGCACCGCTCTCTAACTCGGGTGGGTCGGTGGCACCGGTACTGGTCGCCGAGAAAACTCAAGAGCCCGCCGTCAGACCGACCGCCTCGCCTCCCGCTGCCATCGCGGCAAAATCTACGCCCACCGAGGCACCTATTCGCGTTGCCGCCGCGCCTGCCGCGGTGCCAACGAGTGAAGTGCGTGGACTCGAACAAAAATCCATTGCGCCAGCCACACCCGCGACCTTGCCCACAATTGCTCCCGCATCGCCACCCGCGCCTTCGCCGGCCTCGATTCCCGCCGCCACTTCAGCACCGCCAGCGAATCAAGTTGCGGTGCTATCGCCTGATCAAAAAACATCACTGCCTCCGCCTCCGGTGTTTCCCAAAATGCTCACCGGCAATCTGGATTTCCCGGGTGGTGCGCGTTACGTTGGCGATTACAAGGAAGACAAGGAAAAGAATCAGGTTTTGCACGGCAAGGGCGAATATATCGCGCCGACATTTCGCTACAACGGTGAATTTCGCGACGGCAAGAAGCAGGGCAAAGGCGTCTACATCTGGGCAAACGGCGACAAGTTCGACGGTGACTTTGCCAACGATCAAGCGTCGGGAAAAGGCCGCTGGGAATTTTCCAGCGGTGATATTTACGTCGGCGACGTGCTGAACGCGGTAATGGTCGGCAAGGGCGTTCTGGTGGCGAAGAACGGTGATAAATATGAAGGGCTGTTCGCCGACAGCAAGCCACATGGGCAGGGTACCTACATATTCGCAAACGGTGATCGCTACGAGGGCGGCATGGTAGCGAGCAAGTTATCAGGCAAAGGTGTTTACATCACCAAATCCGGCGACAAGTTCACGGCACCTTTCGTGGACGGCGTTGCGAATGGACTGGGTACTTACGAGTTTTCCAACGGCGATCGTTACGTCGGCGAAATCAAAAGCGGCATGCTGACTGGCAAAGGCGAGTATTTTCATTCGGACGGGCAACGCTCCGAAGGAACGTATGTCAACGGGGTTTTGAATGGGCCTGGCAAGTTCTTTTACAACAATGGTTCGTTGTTCGAAGGCACATTTGAGGGCGGCTGGAAACGTGCCAGGGGTGTGATGATTCAAAAGGACGGCAACAAGCGCAACGCCGAAGTCGTTGACGGCGTCACGACTTTCCCGGGCGGCTGATCGATATCTCGACTTCACGGCGCGCGATTGACGCGAGCAACATTGGTCGCGTATGAGCCTGCTTGCCAATGTAGTCGTAGGTTCGCTCGGCACAGTGACCTTAACGGTCGGCGACGAACACACCGCCCCGCGCGTCGGTTCCGGTCAGATTCATGTACTCGCGACGCCGGTGATGATCAATTTGTTTGAAGCCGC
>JANOKK010000872.1:0-2403 GCA_031419255.1 Betaproteobacteria bacterium | reverse complement strand
CGTGCCACCCGGCGGTGCTGGTGCAAGGCTTCGGTATCGCCGCTTTTGAACGACTGAATCATGAGTGTATTGTATATCGCACTTCGATATAGCGCAATCCATTTCCACTGCCGTGCGGACGGCATGGCATGGAGCCAGTCAAAAGTTTGAGCCGAGTAATGGCAGGATCAACCCGTATTACCGAGTTGCTGCATTAGTACCGCGCAGATCTGGCATCATCGAATGACGAATCGTTTTTTTGCGCTCCGGTAACCCATGACAAATTTCCATCTCATCCACGCGACACCCGTGCGAACCGGTGATCAGCATATTGAGGGTTGAAAACGCAAATTGTCGCGCAGTACTGTAATTGGTATTATATTCCTCGATTACAGTACTTTCTGGAGGAAACATGAATACGCTGAATACACTGACCGTTGCCGAGCTTAAGCGTCGCGGCATGGCAGCGATTGAAGATGGCCTTCGCCATGGCCCTTTGCATATCGTCAAGCGTAACAAGCCTGCGGCGGTGGTGATATCCGAGGACGAATATCAGCGCCTCGCGCATGGCAGGGCGGCAAATCCGGCAGGGATCACCGCGATGCAGTGGCTACTCTCGCAATCACCTGTCGGCAAACGTAGCAAGGCCCGGATTGACGCCGATCTCAAAGCCGGGCGCGACTGGTGATCGCGTTCTTTGATGCCAGCGCCCTGATTTACCTTATTGAAGGCAAGGAGCCCTTCGCCGGCAAAGTGCGCAGTGAGCTGGCGGCATCCGCCAGGAAACATCCGGAAATCGGCGCGGCGGTGAGCCGCCTGACATGGCTGGAGTGCCGGGTTGGCCCGATGAAGTCCAATGACAACACGACACTTGCGGCTTTCGATACATTCTTTGCCCGGCCTGATCTTGTCTGGGTCGAGTTAACCCGGAATGTGGTTGAGCTGGCAGCGGCCATCCGGGTCAAACACGGCTTGCGGACACCGGACGCACTGCAAGCCGCGAGTTGCCTCCAGCTGGGGAGTGAACATTTGTTTTTGAGCGGCGACAGCGCTTTCCAGCGAGTGAGTGGCCTGAATGTGAAGGTGTTGAAGTAGTTCAGATACTGCCTCACCGAAGATGCGGCTTGGTCGGTCTGGCGACGTTCGACGCGGAGTATTCGCAGGCGATCGCGCTGGGGGAATGGCGGGCTGTGTTGAGAGAGGTGCGGGAAAAGTAGCGCGGACTTGTCCGCCAATTGTTTCTTGCGGTGACCCACACGTCACCCCATCCCGCCCTTCCGCGTCAAGGGAAAAGGAGTTGATCAGATTGGCGGACAGGTCCGCCCTACCGAACGCGCAAAGCGAATAATGCAACTCAGTCGTAGGGCGGATTTATCCGCCAATCCATTCGTCCATTCGTGCGGCACCGATGGCGGACGAGTCCGCCCTACCGAACGCGCCAGCGTAATAATCACCCCCTATCATTGCGCGGCGTTCCAAGGCAAAAGCGCCTGAAAGGCGCGCGGGTGCTTGACTTTGAATCAATACCATGTGCTCGCTTTCACCCAAGATGTGGCTAATCCCTGTCATCGCGATTCAATGCCTGCAACAGGGTTGCCGGCAGCAAGCACCTGGCGGATAATCTGACTAGACTGACCAGATGGGAGCGCTACTATGTCGACGTGGCAATTGCAGCATGCAAAAGGAAAGTTCAGCGAAGTGGTGAAACGGGCGCTGAAAGAGGGGCCGCAAGACATTACCGTGCGGGGTGAAGCCGTCGCGGTCGTGATTTCTCGCGCCGAATACGCGCGTCTGGTCCAACCCAAGTTGGGATTCCTGGCCTTTATGCGCGAATCGCCATTGAGCGGGGCTGGCGTGAAATTTTCGCGGGAGCAGTCGCCAGTTCGCAAGGTTTCTCTGTGAGCTATCTGCTGGATACAAACGTCATTTCGGATTTGGTGAAACCGAAGCCCGACAAGAACGTGTTGAAGTGGTTCAGCCTCGTGCCGGACGACGCGCTGTATCTGAGCGTTCTCACGCTCGGCGAAATTCGCAAAGGCGTGGAACGAATTTCGAATTCATCCCGCCGCGAAAAATTGCGCTTGTGGCTGGAGCATGATTTGCGAGACTGGTTCGGCCCTCGCATTCTGCCTGTCGGGCCGGACGTGGCTGATCGGTGGGGCAGGTTGCTTGCCGATGTGGGGCGGCCCGTTCCCAGCATTGACTCGCTGCTTGCCGCCACTGCACTGCACCACGAACTTCGGCTCGTCAGCCGCAATGTCAAGGATTTTGACTATGCCGGCGTGGACGTCATCAATCCCTGGGAACCTGTGCCGTAAGTCGGATCGCGTCCGTCAGCCCATTCATCGGTTCGCCCCACACCTACGAAGATGCCGGTACGTTCTACCCAAATGGCCGCCGACGGTCATGGCACTCGGTTAAGCC
>JANOKK010000871.1:0-2504 GCA_031419255.1 Betaproteobacteria bacterium | reverse complement strand
ACTCATACAATTTTTTTTTAATTTTCGGTGGTCCCCGCGCTGGGGGTACCCCTGGGGGGTTCCCCCACTTAACGGGGGTGGCCGCGGGGGGGTCACCGACGACTCAACAAGATTCTTCATCTGATTTCCGGCAGTTAAATCCAATTCTCACTCATGAATACCGTCATCCCCGGACTTGATCCGGTGATGACATTGCACCTTTGAGTGGGAAGTGTAATGAGTATTGCGCAATTATTCGCGCGGCCCGCCCAAATGTTGAAGCCGATACACCTGGACAAATCGCGCGTTCTCAGCGACCCCGAAATCACCCGGGGCATATTGCAGTAGCCAATCATTCGCCTCGCCGCACAACATGTCACCACTCGCTTCCCGTGCAATCGTAAATGCGTCGGACATTTGCTTGGCCCATACCGCAGTGGGGTGTGCGCGATAGTGACCGTTGTAACCAACCTCGGTTGGTGCGACGGCAACATACTTCGCCTCAAACCGTTCGCGTGAAACTGACCAGCGATCGCCGGTCGAACCGGTGATCAATGCGTCGCCCGATAGATAGCGATTTGGGCCGACTCTGGTGACGATTTCACCTTCATAGGTGGCAAACGTCACATCGACGATTTCGTCTTTGACATAAATTGACGCGGCGGCGTCCGCCGTCAAATCAAGGTCGACAATAATTTGCATTTACCGAGATCCTGATTTGAAAATTCAACTTTCACGCGATCTGCCGGCATGTCGAGCGCAATTTGACGACTACTCCCCCAATACCGCACGCATCGAAGCACTAACCGACGCCCTATCCGCCTTGCCGAGTTTGCCTGCCTTGCGTATGACGAGGCGATTGTCGATTGTGAACAGCTTGAATCTCAGCACACAAGCCACACTCAATCCGGCGGATTTCAAATCGACGATTGCCGTGTCGTACGGCCATGGATTCTCAATGGCGCTGGTAATCATCGCCATGACGCTGTGGCCGGCCCGTGAGTTGAATGCGCGCGAATCGCTCAGCACCAGTGCCGGTCTGCGTTTGACGGCCGACTTGTCGGTGAACGGAAATGGCACCACCACCACATCGAATCGATCAAAGATCGCGGAAGGCATCGTCGTCCGCTTTGGTGTCCCATTCTGTCAGGGTTTTTTGCACGGCATTAAGGTAATCATTATCCGGCGTCGTCACGCGCTTGAGTTTGACCTCACCACGCTCGATCCGATATTCGACAGCGTCACCTTGCCGCACGCCAAGGAACTCGCGAACTTCGCGGGGAATAGTAGCCTGATATTTTTCCGAGACTTTGGATATTGCGGTCATGGTGGGAAGTTGGTAGGGTGGTACTACTGTATTACGGTTAGGTGATTTTACTGATGATTGGAATTGAATGCAATGTCCGATAATTCAGTAGACCGGAACACTACTTTAGTCAATAGGGGACAGACCACGGTCTTCACAACAATTTCTCCTGCCGATCATCGGACTGCAGTTGCTGACTCGGTCGCCCGGAAACACCGCGAGTCGCCCGCCTGCCAAGCGCCGATTCAATTTGTTGCTGAAAGCGCTTCCCGCCGAGTGCGAAGTTGCCATTGGTGGCGGCCCTGATTTCATCTACACGTTCTGGCTCCATGTGCGCTTTGAACAACGCACGGTAGGCCTCCCGCCGCTCCTCATCCTCCCTACCCAGGCGCCGGTATTCATCTTGCGGCGTAAGCAGCGCATTCGCCTTGCCTAGGCCATTGGCATGGTAGCTGGTCCAGCGGTAGTCCTGTGGCCGCAAGACCATGCCGGCGCGTACCGGGTTGAGTTCGATGTAGCGATAACAAGCCAGCACGTATTCTTCGCTTTGCGTAAGGCAGGAGCGAAAGCGCCCTTCCCACAGGGTGCCGCTGCGCTGGTAGGTGCGATTAATGTACTGCACGTAGCGCTGGCCGAGATGCTTCATCAGAAGACCCGCGCTGTCTTCTCGCGCCGGGGTGAGGAGCAAGTGCACATGGTTGGTCATCAGCACGTAGGCGTGAACGGCGCAACCGAACTTGTCGGCAAACTCTTTGAGGTAGTGCAGGTAGAACTGATAGTCTGCTTCGCCGTGGAAGCAGACAGAGCGGTTATTGCCGCGCTGGATGATATGCCATGGAATGCCGGGGAGGGAGAGACGGGCGCGACGGGGCATTGAAGGTGCTCGTGGAGAGTGGAAACGTCATTCTAGCAGGAAATAAACGTGGTCTGTCCCCTATTATTTGCTGGTGGCGACGGTCTTTAAGTTCGGGTCGGTCACCAGGATCGGGCGGTTCAGCGCGTCGTATTGCGTGGACGTGGTGAGGTTGTTGGGGTCCACCACTGTCGTGACGTTGCCGTTGGCGTCGTAGCTGTAGTTGGTGATCTTGCCGCTGGCGTTGATGGTTTGCAGGACGCGATTGAGGCCATCGTAGACGCTGCTGCTAGTGGTGGAAAGCGTGTTACCTGCATCGAAGGTTTGGGTTTGCGTGATGCGACCGGCGTTGTCCAATGTGTAGCG
>JANOKK010000870.1:0-4120 GCA_031419255.1 Betaproteobacteria bacterium | reverse complement strand
TGAAAAGTTGCTCGATTGCCGCATCGACTTCAGCGTGTGCGGCGGTCGGGGTTGCGCCTGTTTGCTGGGTGATGCTGCGCGCGAATTCAACTTCGCGCGCAGCGAGATTTTCGGCGAGAAAATAAATCACTTGTGCGCGATTGTGGGCGGTGGCTTTGGCCCAGCCGTTGGCGGCGGCGCGCGCGGCTTCGACGGCGTTGCGGATGTCTTTGCGGTTGCCGGCGCCGACTTCGCCAATTTTGGTTTTGTTCGGCGAGTAGATGTTAAGCGAGAGGCCGCCGTCGGGGCGGGCTTGTTTGCCGGCGATGAACATTTTGGCGGTGCGGTCGATGGGGGGAGCATTCAAACCAAATTGGGCCCCAGCATGCGCCGGGGAGACAGGTTTTGAGGTGGTGCGTGATGATGAAAGTCTAGTACTGGCGCGGATTTCAGAGGATTTTTGGCCTGAAGTGCGCGCCATTGCTTGGGTTTTAACTTCTTTCCCGGGCTTGCGCTTCACGTATTCAAACAATCCTTCTTTGCCGCCTTCGCGGCCGAAGCCGGATTCGCGATAGCCGCCGAATCCCGCCGCGGCATCGAGCAGGTTGGTGGAATTGATCCACACCGTGCCGGCTTTGATTTGCGTGGCGAGATCGAGCGCGAGATTGATATCTTCACTCCAGATGGTCGCGGCGAGGCCGTAGCGCGTGTTATTGGCGAGCTTGACGGCTTCTTCCGGCGTGCGAAAAGTCATCGCGGCCAGCACCGGGCCAAAAATTTCCTCCTGCGCAACCGATGATGCGGGGCTGACATTGGTGAGTACCGTGGGCGGATAAAAACAGCCGGTGGTGGGAACGCTCCACGTCGGTTGCATGAGCGTGGCACCTTCGGCGACACCGCGCGCCACTTTTTCCTGAATCTGTTTGAGTTGCGTCGGATCGACGATGGCACCGATGTCGATGCCTTTATCGAGCGGGTCCCCAACGCGCATTTTTTCCATGCGATTGCGGAGTTTTTTATAGACCTTTTCCGCGACGCCTTCCTGCACCAGCATGCGCGAACCCGCGCAACAGACCTGCCCTTGGTTGAACCAGATCGCATCGACGACACCTTCGACGGCGCTATCGAGATCGGCGTCATCAAAGACGATAAAGGGCGATTTGCCGCCGAGTTCCAGCGAGAGTTTTTTAGTCGTGCCGGCGGTGGCGCGGCGGATGATGCGACCGACTTCGGTCGAACCGGTGAACGCAATCTTGTCCACGTCGGCGTGATCAACGATCGCCGCACCGGTACGGCCATCGCCGGTGATGATGTTGACCACACCTGGCGGCAGGCCGACGCTTGCGCAGATTTCGGCGAACAGGAGTGCTGAGAGTGAAGTGAATTCGGCGGGCTTCAAGACCACTGTGTTGCCCATTGCAATGGCGGGCGCGATTTTCCATGAAAGCATCAGCAACGGAAAATTCCACGGGATGATTTGGCCGATAACGCCCAGCGATTGGTGATTCGGCAATTCCTGATCCATCAACTGCGCCCAGCCCGCGTGGTGATAGAAATGGCGCGCCACCAGCGGGATATCGATGTCGCGTGTCTCGCGGATGGGTTTGCCGTTGTCCATCGTTTCCAGCACGGCGAACAAGCGCGAGTGCTTTTGGATTTGGCGGGCGATGGCGTAGAGGTAGCGGGCGCGGATGTGGCCGGGGGTTTTGCTCCACGACGGGAACGCGTTTCGTGCGGATTTGACCGCGTTGTTTACGTCTTGTGTGGTCGCTTGCGCGATGCTCGCGAGTTTTTTTCCGGTCGCGGGATTGGTGGAATCGAACCACTCTTTGCCGGAAGGATTTTTCCACTCGTTGTTGATGAAGAGTTTGAATTTTCCGTCTTGCTCATTGATCCAGTCGAGCGCGGGTTTTGCGGCCTCGGGGGCGGGGCCGTAGGTGAGGGTTTTGGTGAGGTCGGTGGCTTTCATGGGTTCTCGTTCGTTTGTTTCTGTTTGATTGTCACCCCGGACTTGTTCCGGGGTCTAATTTCACACCGTCAAATTGGGCCAAACCGCTGCATCGGTTTGGCCTAAGTGTTCACGCATCAAATTAGGCGCAGGAACAAGTCCGGGGTGACAGCTTTGTTTGTTTCCGATTTACCCTAAAGGCTGATACTGCATAGACGCATACCGCCCGTACGCAAAATGTTCCAACTGCCGCTCGATATCGTTGATGAGCGCAGAGGCTCCGAGGCGAAATAAATTGGGCTGCATCCATTCATCCCCCAATTCTTCTTTCATCAATATCAACCAATCCAGCGCCTGCTTCGCGCTACGAATGCCGCCCGCCGGTTTGAAGCCGACTTTCACGCCCGTCTGCTCATGGTATTGACGAATCGCTCGCAACATCACCAGTGAACCGGCGATGGTGGCGTTGGTGGGTTCTTTGCCGGTGGAGGTTTTAATGAAATCGGATCCGGCCTGCATGCAGACGATCGACGCACGCATGATGTTTTTCAGTGTGCCCAGCTCGCCAGTGGCGATGATGGCTTTCATGTGCGCGTCGCCGCATGCTTCGCGGAAGGCTTTGACTTCGTCGTAGAGCGCTCGCCAATTGCCGTTCAACACGTATTCGCGCGAAATGACTATATCGATTTCGCCGGCACCGTCTTTCACGCTCGCTTTGATTTCTTCGATTTTTTGCGGGAACGGGGTGAGGCCGGCGGGGAACCCGGTGGAGACGGCGGCGACGGGAATGCCTGAGCCTTGCAACGCCTCGACGGCGGTTTTCACGAAGGTGTGATACACGCACACGGCACCCGCGTGCAGTGGCTCAGTGATGCCGATGTCAAGAAGCAATTCGGCGCGGATCGGTTGACGCGCCTTGGCGCAGAGTCGTTGCACGGTGCCCGGCGTGTCGTCGCCAGACAACGTGGTGAGATCGATGGTCTTGACCGCATGAACGAGCCATGCCGCCTGCCATTCTTTCTTGACGGTGCGGCGGGTGGACATGGTGGCCGCGCGACGTTCCACCGCGCTGCGATTGACGCGCACATCCTTGACGGGGCCAAGATCGAATTTGGTGCCGGGATTGCGAGCCTCGTCATCGGTTGCGTCGCTCGAACGCAACGCGCCGGAAATTTTAAGATGGGTAACTTTGGCCATGGCGTCAATGGAGCATTTAAGGATGCGTGAGGAAAGGCGCGGGACACAATGTTGCGAGGCAAATGCGTCGCGGCAGTGATCCCGCGTCACAAGAAAATTATACGCCGCAAACTTCTACCGAGGCGTCCGGTATGGCCGAGGATTACGGGATGGCGTACCTGGGTGACGCGAAATAATTGCGCGTTGACCGCCACATGCGTGGTCTTTTGAGTAAAATTGTCCGCATGTCTAATCGTCGAATCGTTGCTTTTGGATTCGCCATTGCGCTTGCTGCCGCACCGCTATTCTGGTTCAGCCTGGATCCGAATGCGGGCGACAAGATGTTGCGCATGTCGAGCAAATCGCCGCAGTATTCAATGCTGCCACGGTAGCCGGTCGGGCCTGCTGCGCAGGTTCGCCGGTTATTTCATTCGTTTGCGAAGCCCACGTGCGAACGGCATGGCGAAACCTGCGCGAATTCTGCCGACGAAGTATGGGATCGTCGTTGCGACCTCACAGCAGGCAAGCAGTCAGGCGTCTGCGCCGCGAATCACGAGTTTGATAATGTCAAAGCTAAAGCCGCGAGTCTGAAGATGACGGATTTGCTTTGACTTGGCGGCGGCGTCCACCGGTGGCTCGCGAAACTTGCGAACCCAGATCGCGCGTGCGCGTTCAAGTTCGCTTTCCTTTAGCTCAGGGGTGACCTCGGCGATGGATTCTTCGGTAGCCCCTTTGCTGCGCAGCGTATGCGCGACCCGGCTCGCACCGAACTTGGCGGAGAGGCGGCGCGCCGCTCCGGCCACGTAACGTGCTTCGTTGAGAAAGCCCATTTCCACGCACCAATCGGCAGCACCCTCGACATCTGGCTTGGCAAATCCCGCACGCAACATTTTCGAGGTAAATTCCGCGCGCGACGCGTCACGACGCGACAGCATTGCCAACGCACGCTGAAGCAACTCTTTGTTTTCGGGCTTGGGGGATTGGACGTCGATCATGTAAATTTGCGTTGCAGCCGCC
>JANOKK010000869.1:0-8322 GCA_031419255.1 Betaproteobacteria bacterium | reverse complement strand
GACACGGTGCCAGATCAGATGCGATTGCGGATAGCCGTGCAGCAGCAATAGCGGTGGCCCGCTGCCGCCCGTCAGCGTGTGAATTTCAACGCCGTTGGCATGGATGCGATGTTGTGTGAAGTCATTGAACATGACGGTCTTTATAGCGCGGCGCGACACTTGGTGCGTTGATGCATGGCAATCGGTGCGTTTCCAGTTTTTCCAACGATGTCGGCAATCCATTCGTGCTTGGTTAGGCCCCGTTCGCCCTGAAGTATCGAAGGGCTGTCCACAAATGGGCCCTTCGATACCTCAGGGTGAACGGGGCAAGCGGGGCGTACTCGGCATATCAAACAGCATTGCATCACAACCAGATCCTTCGTTGCACTCAGGATGACACTTTTTCATGCAAGCGACGTTGGCTTCAAAGCAGCTTGCGTAATTCCGTTTTCACTACTTTGCCGTTATTATTTTTTGGCAACGTATCCACAAAGCGATATTCCTTCGGCCGCTTGAAACGGGCGATTTCTGTGAGGCAATGCTGGTCCAGTTCGTCAGCATTGACCGTGAATTTCTCGCGTACCACGATAAACGCGATCACGGCTTCACCCCACTCCGCGTCAGGACGCCCTATAACGGCAGCCTCGGCAACCGCTGGGTGCGTGAGCAATACCTCCTCAATCTCGCGCGGATAGATATTCGAGCCGCCGGAAATAATCAGATCCTTGCTGCGATCTTTCAGGGTAAGAAAACCGTCTGCGTCGATGGAGCCCAAATCGCCGGTAGCGAGCCAGCCATCTTGCAATGCGTCGGCGGTCGCGTCGGGATTATTCCAATAGCCCGCCATTACCGTATCGCCTTTGACAAAAATTTCACCCATCTCGTTGGTCGCGACGATTGCGCCTTTCTCATCGCATATTCGCAGTTGCACGCCACTGTGCGCGACGCCGACCGAGGCGATTCTCGATTCGTGTCGCGGATGCCCAACATCGGCATGATGAAATTTGGAGAGTGCGCTGATGGTCATCGGGCTTTCGCCTTGCCCGTATATCTGTACAAATTTGTCGCCGAAAATTTCAATTGCGCGCGTCAGATCGGCGACATACATCGGGCCGCCGCCGTAAACAATGGTCTTCAAATTCTTCGTATCGCTGGCGTGTGCCGCGACGTGATCGGTAAGGCGTTTGACCATGGTGGGTGCGGCAAACATCGTCATACCGCGAAGCGACGGCAGCAAGCCGATAATTTCTGCCGGGTCGAATCCACCGGAATCCGGAAACACCTGCGCCGCGCCGTGCAACAGGTGCGCGAAATTGTAAAGCCCTGAGCCATGCGAAACCGGTGCCGCGTGCAGGATGCAGTCGCCGGCGTCGATCGCGTCGACATCGGTGAAGTAGTTGAACGTCATCGCGGCCAGATTGCGGTGCGTGAGCATCGCACCCTTCGGCTTGCCGGTGGTGCCGGAGGTGTAGAAAAGCCAGGCGAGATCGGTGGGTTCACGCTCGACAAGCTTGCTCGGCGCGCCAGATTTCATTGCCGCATATTCAGGCGACGCAAACGCCACGCAACGCGTACGGGCCAGCGACTCCTCCGCGATTTCACTCAGCGCGTGGCGCCAATCGAGCGACGCAAAGATCATCCGCACGCCCGCGTCGGCGGGGATGAACGCGGCTTCGCGCGGATGTAATTTGGCATTGACCGGCACCGCCACGCAACCCGCCCACCAGATAGCGTAAAGCGCTTCAAGATATTCGGCGCAATTGCCGGAAAGCACGGCGATGCGCTCACCATGCTTGCAATCAAACTTATCGCGCAAGGTACCTGCGATGACGGCGGCGCTGCGGGCGAACTCTCGATAGGTGGTGCGGCGACTGCCGGCGATCAATGCCACATTGCCGGGAAACACGTCGGCTGAACGCGAGAGCCAGTGAGCGATATTCATAACGTAAAATGTTAGCAGCTTGTTGAACATTCATATTGGCGAATGTTGGCACGCAAATCGCAATCGCCGTTTTCCTCAATTTGAATCGCTTTTTCCGCACGCGTTCGCGTCGATACCCACCTCCCATGCCCACCGCACGCACTGCATCCACGCCGACCAACCCCACTTTCATCGCCATCACGCCGGCGCTATTTGTGTTCCTGTGGAGCACCGGTTTCATCGGCATGCGCTACGGCGCACCGCATGCCGAACCATTCACCTTCATGATGTGGCGGATGGCGATCGTGGTGTCGATCTTGATGATCGTCGCGCTGGCGATGCGTGCACCCTGGCCAAATAGTCCCCGCGAGGTGGCGCACATCGCCATTGCCGGCTTGCTGGTGCATGCGACCTATTTGTCCGGTGTGTTGTACGCGATCAATCTGAAATTGCCGCTGGGTTTTGTCGCGTTGCTGACGGGCCTGCAACCAATACTTACCGCCGTATTCGCGAACGCGTATCTGCACGAAAAATTGAACGCGCGGCAGTGGGCGGGTATGGCACTCGGCCTCACGGGTGTGGTGCTGGTGGTGATGAGCAAATTCACCCTGGGCAATGTGAATGCGCCGGCGCTCGGCTGCGCGGGCATTGCGTTGGCGGGCATCACCTTCGGCACGCTCTATCAAAAACGCCATTGCTCGCATATGGATCTTCGCACCGGCGGCGTGATTCAATTTTCCGCAACGGGGATTGCCATGATGATGGGCGCTTTTGCATTCGAGACGCGCGTCGTGCAATGGAACGGCGAATTCCTGTTCGCATTGTTCTGGCTCGCGATAGTGTTGTCGCTGGGCGCGATATCGCTGCTCTATCTGATGATCCGCCGAGGTGCCGCCTCGAAAGTGGCGAGCCTGTTTTTTCTCACGCCGTCGGTGACGGCCGTGTTGGCGTTTCTGTTGTTTGGTGAAACGCTGAATTGGCTCGCGGTGGCGGGTTTGCTGGTGACGGCGGCCGGGGTGGCGCTGGTGACGCGAACCTCTCAGTCCTGATTGCCAGCGCGTTGTCGGTGCCTTTAGGCCGCCCGCCCATCGTTAAATTTCACGGCGCCGTCATACCAAACTGCCAATGCAGAAAGGCCCAACGGTCAGCGGTGCGCTCGCGAGCTTGACTACGTGTCGCGCCGACGCCGTGACCGCCGTCATATTCAAGCCGCAATAATACCGGTTTGCCGCTATTGCTTGCAGCGGCCATCCGTGAGCCGGTCTTGAGTGTCATCCATACGTCCACACGGGTATCGTTGACACCGTGCTCGAACAGCATCGCCGGATAGTTTGTACCCTCGCGCACGTTTGCATAGGTACTCATTTCAAGCAAGCCGCGAAACTCGTCTTCCTTTTTCACGGTACCGTATTCCGGAATGTTTGCGCCACCATTCGCGCGCGTTTCCGAGCGCACCTGATCGGTATTGCCGACCAACACCACGCCTGCGGCAAACAAATCAGGCCGCGACGTCACGGCGCGCCCGACAAACACGCCGCCGGCGCTGCCACCGAGAACGGCCAGCCGATCCGGTGCCGTGTAGCGTTGCGCAATCAGCCATTCGGCGATGGCGATCCCATCTTTCCAGGTGTTGGACTTGGTGGTTTTAAGTCCCGCGCGATGCCAGGCGTCGCCATAAACGCCGCCGCCGCGAACATGCGCCATCACAAACACGCCGCCGCGTTCGAGCCATGCCAACAAGTTTGGGCCCCAGCGCGGCTCCTCGGTGGCGCCATAGGCGCCGTAAGCATAAAGGATGGTTGGGTTGCGTCCGTCGAATTTGATATTGGCCCGTGAAATGATCGATGCGGGCACCTCGACGCCATCGTGACTCTTGATTCGGACTTCGCGCGCCTCGAGTCCTTCCGGCGCATCGAATTTTCCATCGGGCACGAGGGCTAATGCCGTCACGGTTCGGCGAACCGGGTCAAAGGCATGCAGTTTCGCGCGCCGTACCCAACTGCTCAATGAGAATATCGCTCCCGCTTGATCGTGCGCAGTGAACTGCAAATCGACAAGACCGGCGTAAGGCAGTTTGACTTCAACGGGCTTGGCATTTTTCTCATGGGCAATGCGCAAGAGCCTTGTCAGCGGGCCTTGCCTTTGAGTCACGTAAAGCGCGTCCTTGGCCGCCGCCAGCTCAACGATGACATCATCCCCCGCCGCAATGACGGTTTCTGCCTTCGCGGGATCGGGATCGGCCACCGGCATGCGCAACACTTTGTAGCGTGGGGCATCGAGCGCGCTGCGCGCATAAATCCAGCCGCCCGCAATCGTTACCGTTGAAATCATGGCATCTTCACCAAAGGCGCGCCGCCATTTGGCCTTCGCCGCCCGCACGTCGGCCAGCGGTGCCATGTACAGTGACGCCTCCCGCTTGACGCCATCAAACATTAGCGCATAGGCAACCTTCGATCCGCGCACCGCGAAAACGGCACCGCCGGCGGAGCGTGAAAGTTGCAGCGACGGATCCAGTGCTGCGCCAAACACGATCGGGTCGGCATCTGCGGCGCCAAGTTTGTTCAAATAATATTTTGCATCGAGGAACCGGTCGGCACGCGGCAGACTGGCCCAATCGGCGGCCAACCGCGTATAGAAAAAACCACTGCTGTCGTCAAGCCACGCGACACTTGCGCCGCGGATATTGGCGATCGGTGGAATTCTCGGCCTGGCGGTGCTCGCGTCGATGACATGCAGGCTGCCGATTTCGGCACCGCCCGACGAAATGGAATAGGCCACGAGTTTGCCGTCGGGCGAAATCGAATATGCGCCGATGGCCTGCGGTGAGCCAGCCGTCTTGGCCAAGGCATCAGGATCAACCAACACAACGTCTTTGCCATTGACGCCATCACGTCTGACCAACTTGAACTGATTGTCCTCCGCGTTTCGGCGCAGGGCAAAATACGCGCCGTCCCGCGTTCGACGCACCGAGTTGATATTCGCGGGTACCGCCGCTTCGATTTCGGCCAGGCGCGCGCGCAATTCCGCGCGCACCGGTAGCTTGGCAAGAATGGCCTCGGTCGCATCGGCCTGAGCCTTCATCCACGATTGCACCAGCGGATCTTTCGTGTCTTCAAGGTATCGATAGGGATCATCGACCGGCGTTCCCCAGTACGTGTCGACCACATTTTTTGTTGGCAAAGGTGCGGCAACTTCCACACCAAGAAATGTTGCTGCAAATACGGCGGGCGCGACAATTGCTGCGCTTAGGCCGGTCATGTTGCGGAACAGCGTTTTAGGCGGCAACGAATAAGTACTCATGGAGGTTTTCCGGTGGAATCAATTGAGACTGAAAGTCTAACGCAATCATGTTCGGCCATTGGTGGGGCGTGCTGTTGCAACTCAAAACCTCAACTGCAAAATCCTCGGACAATGATCGCTCACTTCCATTGAGTCCGCCCCGCCCGCACGCACGGCGACTTTGCGCGAAGCGATGATGCCGGTATTGAGTTTGCGCAATGCTTCGCTGATAACGACGTGATCGAGACCGGTAAAGCCGGTGCAACCGCCTTCATTGGTCGAGAGCGGCACTTGATGCAACGCGACCGGCACGCCATCGGCGATTTCGGGCCACAGATATTTTGTCGAGACTCGTCCGTTGGCGTCTTTTTTGTTGGGGCCGGCGGGGTCGGAGCCATCGCCGCGTACTTGATCTTTGGCAATGTTCAGCGTTTGCTCTTCGTCGATGAGCCGATTGAAATCGCCCAGCAAAATGAAGCGCGGGGTTTTGGTGGCCACCGCATCCAGCCAGTCTTCCAGAATCGGCACTTGCCGATTGAACACTTCGCACGCGGGAAATGCATCGTTCACCAAGCGCCCGGGATAGCGATCGGTGCTGATCGCGTTCGCACAACTGGCCTTCAAATGCACATTCATTAAGGTCACCGGCGCGTTACTGATCGTCAGTTCAAGTGCCAGGCCGGGCCGAACGCGGCGAAACGCTTTGGGATCGTTGGCTGGGTCTTTGATCGCGAGCTCGCCATTCGTTGCACAGACTCCTGGCCGCGAGGTGAGCGATTTATCCCACGCGAAGCCTAGCGTCTGGAACGCATCGTGCGCGGCCATGCAAACTTCAAAGCGAGCCGCGAATTTTCCCAGCACCGCTTCCACGGTCTCTTTCGATTTCACTTCCTGAAATGCGAGTACGCGTATGTGTTCATGTTCGATTAAATTTTCGACCGTCGCGCGCAGCCCGTTTAGCTTTGCCGCGTAGGCATCGCTATTGCGCAATTTTGCGGGGTCGCGCGGCGGCGCACCACGCACCGGCGGTGTCGCAAATCGATAGGCATTGCAGGGTGCAATCATCATTGAGGCGGCGCGCCCGCCGGCTGCGCTGAACGTCGCCGCTTCGCAGGCTTTCGCGCGCGCCGATTCGTCGGCGGTGGCCTCGCTCGCACCGCGCTCGATCCAGGCACGGGTATCGCACCAGTTAACGGCCGGCGCGCTGCAGACTTCCACATACTTCTTGAAATCGTTCGCGGTGCCGGCCCACGCCATGTTGAACGCTGCGATGCCGACGGTCGCGGCAGGCGATGCCTTGTGCGCGGTCGGTTCGGCAGACCAAGCATGCATCGAGGTCATAGAAGCGATACAAGCGATTGCGGCGGCAAGTTTTTTCGAGAAAATCATCGGATGTTGCCTTTTGGTGGAGTGATTCACGCGACAAGCATAGCGAAAAACGCCAGGGCCTCGCACTTGGCAAAACACTAGCACTGGTGCGGCGTTTCGGCCTAAAACACTCCAAACGGCGCGCCAGTGCTAGAGTTTGATGTTTTTGTTCGCCATCACCGAAACCCACCTGCTAGAATTCTGCTTGTACGCTCCCTTAAAATTCTTGCGCGAACGCCCGATGCGAAACCTGGAACAGCAGATTACTCAATACGCCGCGTATCACCGCGACCGTCGCAATATCGCGACGCATTTTGTCGGCGTACCGATGATCGTATTTTCGGTTGTGCTGGCGCTGGCGCCTTGGGTGATTGGCGGGGTGAACGCGGCATTGATTGCACTCACCATCGCGTCGGTCTATTACCTGATCCTTGATCGCGGCCTCGGCACGGCGATGTTGTTGTTCCTGTTCGTGTGTTACCTCATATCGATCACTTTCAACGCGGCCATCAACGCGCGTGGTGGACATGCCGGTTTTGTGCTCGCGGCGGCGGCATTGCTGTTTATTGTCGGCTGGGTGATTCAATTCGTTGGCCATAAATACGAGGGCATGAAACCCGCCTTCACCGACGACATCATGGGTCTCGTGATTGGCCCCTTGTTCATCATGACCGAAGTTTTTTTCGCGCTCGGATTGAAAGCGGCATTGAAAAAATATGTGGAAGACCGCGTCGGGCCAGTGCTGGCCGCACGCAATGGCGCGCCGATCGGCCCCGCGAGTACTGAAACTGGCCGCGCGGCCGGCGCATGACGTTGGCACCCTCGGCAGTTTGAGCGGGCGTGGCGAAAAAATCGAATCCCGTCACCGCGCGCCACACGCTAGGCGCGGCGGTTGAATCTGCGGAGCAACGATTTATCGAGGCCAAATTATTTTTTGGCCACGGCTCAAGCAACGCGTTTGACGAAGCCGTTTACCTGGTAATGCACACGCTCGGCTTGCCATTGGATGAACTCGATGGCGTATGGAAACGTCGTCTCACGCCCATTGAAAGTGCGGCAATCGAGGCCATCGTCCTGCGACGCACGGCCGAGCGCATCCCGGCAGCGTACCTCACGCACGAAGCCTGGCTCGGGCCATACAAATTTTATGTCGATGAACGCGCCATCGTGCCGCGTTCGTTCATCGCCGAATGGCTGCGCAAAGACATGTCACCGTGGATCGCCGATGTCGACACCGTCACCTCAGTGCTCGATCTTTGCACGGGTTCAGGTTGCCTCGCGATCGTGGCTGCGATGACGTTTCCAAATGCGCAGGTCGATGCCGTCGATCTTTCCGCTGACGCGCTGCAAGTGGCCAGGCACAACGTGAACGACTACGCCTTGAATGCACGCGTGAATTTGATCGAATCCGATATGTGGGCCGCGCTCAAGGGCCGACGCTTTGACCTCATCGTCACCAATCCGCCGTATGTGACGGGCAAATCAATGGCGGCATTACCGCGCGAATATCGCCATGAGCCTGAGATGGCGCTCGCGAGTGGTGCCGATGGATTGGATCATGTGCACACCATCTTGCAAGGCGCGGCAGCACACCTGAATGACGGCGGACTGCTGGTTGTGGAAGTGGGCTTTAATCGCGAGGGTGTCGAAACGGCGTTTCCACATCTGCCGTTCACATGGGCCGAGGTGAGCGCTGGCGATGGTGTGGTGTTTGTATTGACGCGTGAGGATATCGACCGAACCCGCAGTGAGTAGCACCGCAGTCATAGTGAAGG
>JANOKK010000868.1:0-2762 GCA_031419255.1 Betaproteobacteria bacterium | reverse complement strand
TGATTATTGTGGTGACAACCATGGATTTTATGGCCCAGTTGCAGGCCTACATGATGTCGCACCAATACGAAGGCTTGCTGAAGAAGGCCAATTTCAAGGGCGGCGGATTTTCCGCACGCTAGGCCGAACGGATTATTGAGGGTTAATGGCGAAAGAAGAAACGATCCAGATGCAGGGGGAAATTGTTGAAACACTTCCCAATGCAATGTTCCGGGTGAAATTGGAGAACGGTCATATTGTCTTAGGCCATATCTCCGGAAAAATGCGGATGCACTACATCCGTATCCTGCCCGGCGACAAAGTGACCGTAGAACTGACGCCCTACGATTTAACGAAAGCAAGAATTACCTTCCGCGCCAAGTAAACGCGGGATACTCAGGAGCAAAGAAAATGCGTGTTCAAGCATCGGTAAAGAAAATCTGTCGTAACTGCAAGCTGGTTCGACGCAAGGGCGTTCTGCGCGTGATTTGCACCGACAAGCGCCATAAGCAGCGCCAAGGTTAATTGGAAAAGTAAGGAAAGACCAACATGGCACGTATCGCCGGCGTTAACATTCCGAATCATCAACATACCGAAATCGCGTTGACCGCGATTTACGGTATCGGTCGCACCAGCGCGCAGAAAATCTGTGCTGCAGCCGGTGTAAAAACTTCCGCGAAGGTCAAGGATCTGACCGACACCGAGATGGACAAACTGCGCGAGCAGATTGCCAAGCTCACCGTCGAAGGCGACCTCCGTCGGGAAATTTCCATGAGCATCAAGCGGCTCATGGATCTCGGCTGCTATCGCGGCACGCGTCATCGTAAAGGCTTGCCGTTGCGGGGGCAACGCACCCGCACCAATGCGCGCACCCGCAAGGGCCCGCGCAAAGCCATCCGCTTGGCCAAATAAGTTATAGAAGTTAGAGACGAAGGAAAACAGCATGGTTAAGCCCACCGCCGCGACACGCGTACGCAAAAAGGTCAAGAAGAATGTGGCCGAAGGTATCGCGCACATTCACGCGTCGTTCAACAATACGATCATCACCATCACCGACCGTCAAGGCAATGCGCTGTCATGGGCAACCTCCGGCGGTGCGGGCTTTAAGGGTTCGCGCAAATCCACGCCG
Organism: Betaproteobacteria bacterium; assembly: GCA_031419255.1. Lineage (GTDB taxonomy): Bacteria > Pseudomonadota > Gammaproteobacteria > Burkholderiales > Usitatibacteraceae > UKL13-2. The sequence continues at coordinate 1,654 of JANOKK010000868.1, read as the reverse complement.
TTCGCGGCGCAGGTTGCCGCCGAAGCCGCAGGCAAAGCCGCGCAAGAGTGTGGTGTGAAAAATCTGGAAGTACGCATCAAGGGCCCCGGTCCGGGCCGTGAATCGGCAGTGCGTGCATTGAATGCCTTGGGCATCAAAATTTTGTCGATCGCTGACGTGACGCCGGTGCCGCACAATGGCTGCCGCCCACCCAAGCGTCGCCGCATGTAATCGCCAGGGAGAATAAAACGTGGCACGTTATCTAGGTCCAAAATGCAAGCTCTCCCGTCGCGAGGGCACCGATCTCTTTCTGAAGAGCGCACGTCGTCCGCTCGATTCCAAGTGCAAACTGGAATCGCGCCCAGGACAACACGGCGCCAAGCAAAATCGCGTGTCGGAATACGGCACGCAGTTGCGCGAAAAACAGAAAATCCGCCGCATGTACGGTGTATTGGAGCGCCAGTTCCGCACCTATTTCGCCGAGGCCGAGCGCCGCAAGGGTGCGACCGGTGAAAACCTGTTGCAGTTGCTGGAGTCGCGTCTCGACAACGCCGTCTACCGCATGGGCTTCGGCTCAACGCGGGCGGAAGCGCGCCAGTTGGTGTCGCATTGCGCAGTTCAGGTGAATGGCAAGTCGGTGAATATTCCGTCGTATTTGCTGAAACCGGCCGACGTGATCACGCTGCGCGAAAAAGCGCAAAAGCAGTTGCGTGTGCAGGATTCGCTCAAGTTGGCTGAAGCCAATGGTTTTCCGAGCTGGGTGGAAGTCGACTCGAAGAAATTTTCGGGTGTCTTTAAATCCATGCCGGATCGCGCCGAATTCGCCGCCGACATCAACGAACAACTCGTCGTCGAACTGTATTCCAAGTAATCCGTTTTTCGGGCGCGCCATGTTTTGCATGGTGCGTCTTCATCTTTTATAGAGGCCTTCGTCAATGCAAAGCAATGCTACGACTTTCCTGAAGCCGCGAATCATCGACGTGCAAAACATTTCCCCGGCGCATGCCAAGGTTGTGATGGAGCCGTTCGAACGCGGCTATGGCCATACGCTGGGCAACGCCCTGCGCCGCATCCTGCTGTCTTCGATGCCGGGATACGCGCCGACCGAAGTCAAGATCGCCGGCGTGCTCCACGAGTATTCGACCATTGAGGGCGTCCAGGAGGACGTCGTCGATATTTTGCTGAACCTGAAAGGTTTAGTGATGAAGTTGCACAACCGCAACGAAGTCACGTTGAAACTGAAAAAAGGCACGGCGGGCGCTGTCACCGGGGCCGATATCGAGCAAACGCATGATGTCGAAATTCTGAACCCCGACCACGTCATTGCCCATCTCACCAAGGATGGCAAGCTCGACATGCAGATCAAGGTTGAAAAAGGTCGCGGCTATGTCGCCGCCACCGCGCGCCGTAATGAAAACGATAACCGCTCGATCGGTTCGATCCTGCTCGACGCATCGTATTCGCCGGTTCGCCGCGTCTCTTACGCGGTGGAAAGTGCCCGCGTTGAACAGCGCACCGATCTCGATCGTCTGGTGATGGATATCGAAACCAACGGTGCAATTGAGCCGGAAGAAGCGGTGCGTTACGCGGCCCGTGTGTTGGTCGATCAATTGTCCGTGTTCGCCGATCTGCAAGGCACGCCGATGCAGACTGAAGAGGCCAAAGCACCACAGAT
>JANOKK010000867.1:0-4437 GCA_031419255.1 Betaproteobacteria bacterium | reverse complement strand
ACTTGCGTGCTATGACGGCCATTCCTCTGGGACGTACGTTACCGCACGCCTCAAGCACCCTACCCGCAGGCTCCGCGGGACACACGTCAACGCCTGCCTATTTGGGTTTGCTCCAGGTAGAGATTGCCCGTTTCACCCTGCGCAAGTTGCCCTGCGCAGACTCGTCTCTGTTGCTCTGATCCTCACCTCGCGGTGGATGGGCGTTACCCACTACCCTGCCCTGTGGAGTCCGGACTTTCCTCTATGTAACAAGTACACAGCGACCGTCTGGCGCGCTTCCGTTTCGATTATCTCATGCGCCCCGCTGCGATCCGCCGTCCAGGGCGGAAGTATTCGTCGTTGGCGTAGAACGATGCTGATTCACTGCGCGCATCCCACCCGGGAATACCGAGTAACGGCAGGGGTGCCAGATGATGCGCGTCGGAAATGTTCGCGTCGTTCAGCAGCCATTTCGCGACCGATTGATCGATGGCGGTTGAACGGGCGTCGAGATTCAACAGCAACGCCTTCGCCGTCATGCCGATAAATGGCACGAGCGACTTTTCCATCAGACCGTGGCCGACGAGAATGAAACGTACGCTGGCAATGACTTCCTCGCGCCGATCAACGAACAACTCACGCCACTTGAATGCGCGAACCAATTCGAGCAGCGATTGATCCGCACTCGCCACGATGACGCCGCTCTCGTCGAACATCGTGAGCACATCGCGCGGCACCGTGCGTGCGTTTGCCTCACATGCACCGCCGGCCACGAGCAAGCGCACGTGCTGAGTGTTGAGGGCGGATTTCATGCAAGGAAAAGCAATCCATTGCAATGCATTGAAAAGGTCGTGCCAATTGTCGCGGGTCGGCACTTCGCCAGTTTCGGCGATGCGGGTTTCGTATCGCATGGCCGATATCGTGTCGACGGATGGCGGGACAAACTGGATCGGCACGCCGGGTGAATTGCGGATCGCGAACTTCACCGCGAGCGCATTCAATTGCGAAAGCGTGGGCCACGTCGCACTGCTCAATTCCTGAAGCAGCGGACGGATGCCATCGAAGTACGGCGTTTCCAGTGCGCGCGCCGCATCGCACCACCCCATCGTTGCCACTGCCTTCACCGCGTCAAACCATGCGCCACGACAGTGGCTCGCCAGCCCCTAACGGCACCAACCCGGATTCTATGAAAGGTATTTCATCGGGTACTGTCCACGATTCTTTTTTCAAGGTGATCTTGGCGGTATTGCGCGGCAGACGGTAAAAATCCGCGCCATGGAAACTCGCAAACGCCTCGAGCTTGTCGAGTGCATTGGCGTTTTCGAATGCGGTCGCATAGAGCTCCATCGCATGCAGCGCGGAATAACATCCCGCCGCGCCACAACAAGATTCTTTTGCATTCTTTGTATGCGGCGCACTATCGGTGCCGAGAAAAAATTTTGGATTGCCGCTGGTCGCGGCTTGCAACAAGGCGAGGCGGTGATCTTCGCGCTTCAAAATCGGCAGGCAATAAAAATGGGGGCGCAGACCGCCTTTGAAAATGGCGTTGCGGCTGAATAAAAGATGTTGCGGCGTGAGGGTGGCGGCAATGTTTTCACCTGCGGCGAGCACAAACTCCACCGCGTTCGCCGTGGTGATGTGTTCAAGCACGATGCGTAATTTCGGAAAACGCGCGACAAGCGGAATCAAGTGGCGCTCAATGAAGATTTTTTCGCGATCAAATACATCCACCTCATCGCCCGTCACTTCACCGTGCAACAACAACGGCAATCCCGCATCCTGCATAGCGGCGAAAACGGCGTCGCACTTTTTCAAGTCCGTTACCCCCATATCTGAATTGGTGGTCGCGCCGGCCGGGTAATACTTCACGGCTTTCACGAATCCGCTTTGTGCCGCGCGGACAATTTCTTCGGGCGAGGTGTTGTCGGTGAGATAGAGCGTCATCAAGGGTTCAAAATTTGCGCCGATCGGCAACGCGTCGAGAATGCGGTCGCGATAGGCGGCGGCCTCGGCCACGGTGCGGATCGGCGGCTTCAGATTGGGCATGACAATGGCACGCGCAAATTGTTTTGCCGTATGGGGCAATACGGCCTTCATCGCGTCGCCATCGCGCAGGTGCAAGTGCCAGTCGTCTGGGCGGGTAATCGTGAGTGAATTCATGGAGAGATTATAGCCAACGCAACGCAGCGCCCCTGCCGCTGCAGCGCGATGCAGCACCTATTGCACGAGAGTATGATAATCAACGCCAAATCGGTAGCGTCAATCGCCATCGCATTGATTGTGCCCGCCGAGCGAGTCGACTTGAATGGGAGGCAACATGTTCTTGAGAAAATTATTTGTGTGGATCGTGAAGTTCGCGCCAATAGCTTTCGCGACTTTGGCGCCAGTCGCGGCGGCATCGGATCTGCCGCGCGGCACAGGCGACGTACCGGAGAAAATTGGCACGGTGCATTTCCCTACATCGTGCAATGTGGCGGCGCAGGCACATTTCACCCGTGCCGTCGCGTTGCAGCACTCGTTCTACTGGGCGGAAGTCAAGAAGTCATTGGCCGAGGCAGCGAAGGCGGATCCGAATTGCGCGATGGTGCATTGGTTGCATGCGATGGTGGCGATGGGCAACCCCTATACGTGGCCACTGTCCGGCAAGGCATTGGTCGACGGCATGGCCGCGGTGGAACTCGCACAGAAACTCAACCCGCCGACTGAGCGCGAAAAAGAATTCATCGCCGCCGCCGAACAATTTTTTCGAAACGCCGACAAGGTGCCCGCGCAGACGCGTCAGCTCGCCTACGAACTCGCGATGAGCAAGATCGCACAAAAATATCCCGACGATATCGAGGCACGTATTTTCTACGCGCTTGCACTGTCGGCAAATTTCAATCCGAATGACAAGACCTACGCCAATCAACTGGCCGCAGCGAAAATACTCGAAGTCGTGCTCGCGGAAAAACCCGATCATCCCGGTGTCTCACATTACTTGGTGCATAGCTACGATTCCCCGCCGTTGGCCAAGCGCGGATTGGCTTCGGCATATCGCTACCGCGACGTGGCACCCTCCGCACCACACGCACTTCACATGCCTTCGCACATTTTCACGCGTCTGGGCATGTGGGATGACTCGATCGCCGCCAACACCGCCGTGCTGAACGCGACCCGCGAACACCAAAGCCGCTTGCATTCCTGGGACTATATGGGTTATGCGTATCTGCAGAAGGCACAGGATGAGGACGCGAAACGCGTGCTCGGCGAAATCCTCGCGCTGCGCAAGATCGATGGAGAAACCGCGTCGTCGGCCTATGCGCTGGCGGCAATTCCCTCGCGGTTGGTGCTTGAGCGACAGCGCTGGTCCGAGGCCGCTTTGCTGAAATTGCCGATCTCGGAATTCGATTTTGGCTGGCAGCAGTTTCCGCAGGCCGAAGCGATCTTGGTGTATGCGCGAGCACTCGGTGCCGCGCGTTCGGGCAAGATGGCCGCCGCAAAGAAGGATCTTGAGCGCCTCAAGGGTTTGAAAGCCGCGATGCTTGAGGGCAAGCAATTCTATTGGGCGGATCAAGCGGACATTCAAATGAAAGCGGTCAACGCGTGGATTGCGCGCGCCGCCGGGAAAAAACAGGACGCATTACGCATGATCCGCGAGGCCGCCGACCATGAAGATGGTACCGAGAAGAGCGCCGTCACACCCGGCCCGATCATCCCGGCGCGCGAACAATTGGCCGACATGCTGATGGAATCGAAGCAGCCGCGCCTCGCATTGGCGGAATTCGAGAAAGCACTGGAGAAGGAGCCGAACCGCCTGCGCAGCCTTTACGGTGCGGCACGCGCGGCCGAAGCCGTATATGAAAAAGTGAAAGCGAAAAAGTACTATCAGCAACTGCTCGCGGTCGCAACAAATCCGCAAGGCACGCACCCTGAAGTGAAACACGCGACGATGTATCTTGCGCGGCGGTAGTTGGTACGTCGATCCGGTATTTCGACAGTGACGCGGGTATCGTTGACCGCCCAAAAGACTGTCATCCCCGGATCATGTCCGGGGATGACAGTAATACTATTGAGCCTTCGCGGCGCAATGCTGAAAGTTCTATTTATTGCTCTGGCGATTCCCCCTTCACCACCAACGCCATTTCATAAACTTTATTCTTCTTCTCACCCGTAATTTGCACCGCGAGCGCTACTGCCTGTTTCAACGGCAACTCCTTGCACAATACCGACAAAGTCCGCTCCAGTGCTTGTTCCTGGGCCGTTATCGCCTCGGAAGCCGCGCCAGTGCTGGGTTTTGTCAGTATCAACACGAACTCTCCGCGCCGATGGTTGTCGTCCGCTTCCAGCCATGCCACCGCGTCGGCCAGCCTCACGCGGTGGATGTTTTCGAATTTCTTCGTGAGCTCGCGGCAAATGACCAGTTCGCGCGTGATGCCGAACGCCTCATTGAGCGCGACCACGCATTCGACGATGCGGTGC
>JANOKK010000866.1:0-5885 GCA_031419255.1 Betaproteobacteria bacterium | reverse complement strand
GTGATGACGCCGGCTTCGATCAACTGCTGCACGCGCGAATGATCGATAGTGGATTGAGCGAGTTTGCCGCCTCGCACCAGATAAAGTCGCGAATCGCCCGAATGCGCCCAGCAGGCTCTGCCGTTTTGCACAATGCAGCCGACCAGCGTGGTGCGCGGGCACTCGAGCATGTCGTGTTGATCGGCAAACGACACGATGGCGCGGTGTGCCGAATGAAACGCGGACTCGAGAAATTCCTTCGGACGGCGCAACGTCTGGCGCGCTTCCTGCTGAAAGCGGTTGGTCATCGTGGTGACGGCAACTTCGGCTGCGATCTCGCCGCGCGCATGGCCACCCATGCCGTCGGCGATGACCATCATCAGCACATCTTTCGAATATGAATAGGCGAGCCGATCCTGATTGACTTTGCGGCCACCGATGAAACTATCCTGAAAGATGGTGAAGCGCATTATGGTTTCCCGACTTCACCAGGGCGACGGCAATTGATCATGGCGTCCAGCAAACCCTGCGCAAGAATCAACTTCGTTGCGATGTGCTCATCAAAACGTAAAGCATAGGTATGGAATCGGGCCATTTTCATCGGCTTCAAAAAATCTTCCGGTTCAGGGTTTTCTTTAACCGGCCGGCGAGTGTGTCGTCGCGCTCTTGCTCGGTCGCGGCAGACGTCGGACTGCTCTCGGGGAGGTCATTGATGTCTTTCATCAGCGCTTTTTGCAATTCAAACGCCGTTTGCGGGCGCGCCAAATGATCCAGCTTCAGACATGAATCGATGAGATCGAACATCGCATCCGAATAACCCTGCTGTGCCAATTGTCGCAACGGAATCATGTCGTCCTGTTTGACGCGATCCGAGGCCGGCTGCGGATGCACCCCGGTCATGCAGGTATAGATGGTCGCGCCGGTTGCGTAAATATCGGTCCATGGCCCCAGTTGATCGACGTTGCCGTATTGCTCCGGTGCCGCATATCCGGCGGTGTACATCGGTCGCAGTTTGGGGGCATCGGAGGTCAGCGCTTGGCGCGCCGCGCCGAAATCGAGCAGCACCGGTTTGCCTTCCATCGTGATGTAAATATTGGCGGGCTTGATATCGAGATGCAGCAGCTTTTTGGCGTGGACTTCGCGCAAGCCGTTCAGCAAATGCGTGAACAGGCGGCGGATGAACCTCTCGGTAAATTCGTGGCGGTGACGCTGAATGTGAAATTGCAGTGTGCGACCGCGCACGTACTGCATGACCATGTAGACCGTTTCATTGGCGCGAAAAAAATTCTCCACGCCGACGATATTGGGATGCGAGATCGTCGCCAGCGAGCGGCCCTCTTCAAAAAAGCATTTGAGACCGTGGCGGAACACCGCCAGGTTTTCATCGGAGTTGATTTTCACTTCGGCGCCGTCGACGCGGATCACCAATGCCGCCGGCAAATATTCCTTGATGGCGACCGGCACGCCGTTTTCATCGCGCGCCAGATAGACGATCGAAAACCCGCCCGAAGACAGCAGCTTTTCGATCGTGTAATTGTTGAGTTGATACCCGTCGGGTAATGGTTGATTGGATTGCGTCGACATGATCTGGTGGAGCGGTTAAAGCGGTGCGCATTCGGACGCTATAATTGTCCGGGCTTGTAAATGCAAAACACAGGCGCATTGCGTGAACAATACGTGCGAATTGCGAGAACGATTTAGGCAACCGCACCCTCTATTGTGCCGTAAGCCTTCACATCCGGCAGTTTTGTCCGGTTTTTTGTTTCCCACCCCCCTTTTGGCGGCAGCCCCCATGATCAAAAGCATGACCGGTTTTGCCGCAGTGAGCGGTGAAGTGCAAGGCGGGCGATTCGCCCTTGAACTCAAGTCGGTGAACCACCGCTATCTGGAGTTCCAGACCCGCATGCCCGAGGATTTGCGCAGCCATGAAGCGCAGATGCGCGAGCGGGTCGCGGCGGCGCTCACCCGCGGCAAAGTCGATTGCCGCGTCACCTTCACGCCGGTGGCGACGCGTGAATCGTTCGCGCCGAATCCGGACGCCCTGATAGTGCTCGCGGAAACCCAGAAACAGATCTTGTCCCAGTTCGACGCAGCGCCATTGTCGGTATGGGAAATCATGCATGCGCCGGGCGTGATGGCGGCCGAGGCGCTCGGCACCGAAGCCGCTCGCGATGCGCTGCTGTCACTCTTGAAAAAAGCCATCGAAGAACTCGATGCAACGCGTGCGCGCGAAGGCGAAAAACTCGCGGCACTTATCGGCGAACGGCTGACCCGCATCGAAGAATTGGTCACGAAAATCGCGCCACTGGTGCCCGGTCTGGTCGCCGCATATCAGGAGAAACTGGCGCAAAAACTAACTGATGCGATGGCCGGCAGCGCCAGCGACGAGCGCCTCAAACAGGAAGTGGTGCTGTTCGCCTCGCGTATCGATGTCGCCGAGGAATTGAACCGTCTGACGGCACACGTCTCCGAAGTGCGGCGGGTCTTGAAAGCCGGTGGCGCCACCGGCAAACGCCTCGATTTTCTGATGCAGGAACTGAACCGCGAATCCAACACGCTGGGCTCGAAGTCGGTCTCCACCGAGGCGACCAATGTGTCGATCGAGCTGAAAGTGTTGATCGAGCAGATGCGCGAGCAGATTCAGAATATTGAGTGACACGCGACTGAAATGAACGGCTGCCTCTACGTCATCGTCGCCCCATCCGGCGCGGGAAAATCCTCGCTGGTCAACGCGTTGCTGGAGCGCGAGCCGGATGTCGGCTTGTCGATTTCCTACACCACGCGCGCACCTCGGCCGGGCGAAGTATCGGGGCGCGAATACTTCTTTGTCGATATTGCGGAATTCAAAGCGATGGCCGCGCGCGGCGAATTTCTCGAACATGCCGAGGTCTACGGCAACTGGTACGGCACGTCAAAACACTGGATCGAAAAAACCCGTGCTGCCGGATCGGACGTGCTGCTGGAAATCGATTGGCAGGGTGCCCATTCGGTGAAAGCGCTCTACCCGGATATGACTTTTATCTATATCCTGCCGCCGTCCATCGAGGTGCTTCGACAACGTCTGGTGAAGCGCGGCAAGGACAGCAAAGAGGTGATTGAACGCCGCCTCGCGGAGGCGCGCGAGGACCTGAAACACGTCCACGAGGCCGACTATGTTATTATTAATGAAGACTTTAGCGTGGCTTTGCTGGATTTGCAGTCCGTGGTTCGCGCATTGCGCTTGACGGCCGCCCGGCAGCTCAAACTGCATTCGCAGCTCGTTTCTCAGTCAATTTCAGTCGATAGTTGAATTCTTGAAAACACCGCACCACCTGAAACGCAGGCGGTCGGGTTTGTTTTCACCGTAAAAACCGGAGTATCACGATGGCTCGCATCACCGTTGACGATTGCATCAAGTTCATTCCCAACCGCTTCGAGTTGACCCTTGTCGCCACCGCGCGAGCGCGCCAATTGGCGCTCGGTTCTGCCCCCTACATCGAGGCCGGCAAAGACAAGCCCTGCGTGACCGCGCTGCGCGAAATCGCTGCCGGTCGTGTTGGCTCGGAAATCCTGCTTCCACCGGCACCGTCGGCTCCCGCCGAGATGTGACCGGCAGCCTGCCGGGCTTAAAGAATCGACGCGAAAAGCAACATGGGCGAGGGCAGATTTTCACGATTTTCAAGCCAATGGTTGTTCCATTGGCGCAGGAAAGCGGGGGAATATGCACCGCTCAGGTTGTTTTGCAGCCGATTTCCTTTAAGTCCGACAGGCTGCTGAGCCCGCAGGGACGGATGAAACCTCATGGCGAATCCCTCCCCCAGCGGCTCATCGCGCACGCCCGCATCGGGCGTCCGCACCCCCCGCAAGTCGGCACTGCCGCCGGGCCCCATTCCCGATCATGCGGCGGCAGAATTGCCGGCCGCTCCATTGCCGCCTGAAGTCGACCACGCCGAAGATCACGCCACCGCATTGCGGGAACTGATTTCCGCCTATTTGAAGCCGGTTGACCTCGAAAAAGTCGAGGCCGCACTGACGATGGCGACCGAGGCTCACGTTGGCCAGGTGCGCCAATCGGGTGAACCCTACATCACGCATCCGCTCGCCGTCGCGAAGATTCTTGCCCGCTGGCAACTTGATCCGCAGGCATTGATCGCGGCCCTGCTGCACGATGTGGTGGAAGACACGCCGACCACCAAGGCCGACATCGCCAAACGATTCGGCAAACCGGTCGCCGAGCTGGTCGATGGCGTCTCCAAACTCGATAAGCTCCAGTTCGCGACACTCGAAGAAGCACAGGCGGAAAATTTCCGCAAAATGTTGCTGGCGATGGCGCGCGATGTACGGGTAATTCTCATCAAGCTGGCCGATCGTTTGCACAACATGCGCACGCTCGGTGCCGTGCATCCCTCGAAGCAGGAGCGGGTGGCGAAAGAGACACTAGAGATTTATTCGCCGATCGCCAATCGCCTGGGACTCTCGGGCCTCTACTACGAATTCGAGGACCTGGGTTTCAAGTATCTGCATCCGAAACGTTTCTCGGTGCTGGAAAAAGCCGTCAAAGCGGCGCGCGGCAACCGCCGCGAAGTGGTCGGCAAGATTCTCGATGCGATCACCCACCGGCTGAAAGAATTCAACGTCGAGGCCACGGTGACGGGTCGCGAAAAATACCTGTCGTCGATCTACAAAAAGATGCTGGAAAAACACATCTCGTTCTCCGAGGTGCTGGATATTTACGGTTTCCGCATCGTAGTGAAAGATGTGGCGAGCTGTTATTTGGCGCTGGGCGCGCTGCATACGCTCTACAAGCCGTTTCCCGGAAAGTTCAAGGATTACATCGCGATTCCGAAAGCGAACGGCTATCAATCGCTGCACACCACCTTGTTCGGCCCCTATGGCACGCCGGTGGAGTTACAAATCCGCACCATCGGCATGCACAAGATCGCCGAAGCCGGCGTGGCCGCGCACTGGATGTATAAGACCATGGATGCCGAGGACGGGCATCTTTCGGACATGCAGCAAAAAACCCACCAATGGCTGCAATCGCTGCTGGAAATTCAATCGGGCTCGGGCGATGCGCTGGAGTTTCTCGAGCACATCAAAGTCGATCTGTTTCCCGACGAGGTTTACGTATTTTCGCCGAAAGGAAAAATACACTCGCTGCGCAAGGGTTCGACCCCGGTCGATTTTGCCTACGCGATCCACTCCGATATCGGCAACCGCGCCATCGGCGCGCGCATCAACGACGAAAATGTGCCGCTCTCCACGCGCCTGAAAAATGGCGACCGTGTCGAAATCGTCACCGACGCCGGCGGTCGGCCCAGCCCGTCATGGCTCAATTACGCGACCACCGGCCGCGCACGCTCACAGATCCGTCATTACCTGAAGACGATGCAGCAATCGGAGTCCGTCGAGTTGGGCGAATTGTTGCTGATCCAGGCGGTGCGCTCGCTCAACTTCGACCCCAACGATATCGGTCGCATTCACTGGAACAAATTATTGAAAGGCGACCACGTCAGATCGAAAGAAGCGGTGCTCTCCGAAATTGGTCTCGGCAAGCGTCTCGCCATCGTCGCCGCGCGGAAATTATTCGCCGTCTCGGAGCTGGTATCGGCGGAACACAAATTGCGCGACGCGATCACTATTCGCGGCACCGAAGATATGGCGGTGCAATTCGCCTTGTGCTGCCGACCGATTCCGGGTGACCCGATCCTTGCGCAAATCAAGGGCGGGCAAGGGCTCATCGTTCACACCCACGATTGCCCGGCAATTCACCCCTTCAAGTTTGATCCGGAAAAATGGGTGGACGTGCAATGGGATCCGACAATCGATCGCCTCTTCAATGTCGATATCCGCATGACGGTCAACGACCGGCGCGGCGTGCTCGCCAAGCTCGCCGCAGAGATCGCGACGGCGGACTCAAACATCGC
>JANOKK010000865.1:0-12721 GCA_031419255.1 Betaproteobacteria bacterium | reverse complement strand
CTGCAAAATGTGCAATCGCACCCGTAGCGCTCTCACCCATTGGGAGAAACGCGTCGGGAGTGAAACCCTAGCACTGGCGCGGTGTTCCACGGGATTGATAGCGGTCAACTGCCGTTTCTAGGGTGACCTATTGTCTCTGGTTATTCCCGGCTAAACTATCAATAGACGACGTATGCTCAAAACTCCGCGACAGACTGCGGATTGTCCGGCATCGGCGGCTGGCTCGAACCGGCACAAATTGCGATGTACGTGGAAGTGCGGCAGGGCGAAAGTCGCGAAAACTGATTCTTCGCTGATTCATCGACCATCGCGACCTGCAGTTGGTACTCTCTTGGCACCATGGCACCATGGCACCATGGCACGATGCGCAGAAGTTGGTTCATTTTTTGCACCACGCACGACCGCATACAATCCATCAGACATTCCGCTTTGAACAGAACAGTCGAATTCTTGAAAAGTGTTGCCCCCCCGTTCGGGCGCGCCTACTTGCCGTTCCTTTGGGCCGGCGCAGTCGGCATCTATCTGAAGTCTTCACTAATGCAGGGCTACTGGCTCGGCATTGCTGCACTGCTCGGCCAGAAGGATGTGCCAACGAAAATCGCAATGAGCTATTTTGCGCTGGATATTCTCGTCAATTTTTTGGTGTTGCCGGCTGTCTTCGCGCTGTTTGCAATGGCGCTTTTCCGCAAGTGGGCGCCCATTTTCACAACACTTGCCGCCTGTTTGTTGATCGCGTTCTATTTTGTGCAGCTTCGTGCGCAGCAGGATGTCGGCCAATATCTGTCGGTGACGATGATGCTCGAAGCCGCGCGCTTCGCCGTGTCCGAGCCCGAGTTGGCGGCAAGCTACGTGCCCGCAAGTGCGATGGTGAAACTATTCGCGGCACTACTGGTGACGGTATTGGGCACGGTGATCGTGCTGCGTACAACAAAGTCTCCGCGCGCCTCCAGGATCGCCGATCTCGGCCTCAGTGCGCTCGCGGCACTGGTGCTGATGCTCATCGCCGTCGCAATCGCCGTGTTTCCTGCCGAGGCGACCGGTTTGCATCGTAGTGTGGCTCAAAAAATTCAAGCAGCAATCACTGCAGACGTCGCGGTATGGGCAAGGGGCGCGCACAGTCTTGACGAAAACCTGCGGGCCTTTCGAACCATGACCGCGACCACGCCACCAGCGGACGTCGATCCTCTCGCCGGTAAGGAAGCCGAGTCAAATGTACTTTACTTCGTGGTGGAAACCGGGCCCGCCGATGTATTTCCCGATACCGATTCGACCGAATTAATTCCGCCCTCACTCGCCCAAAATACACTGGTTGCCTACCGCCACCAAACCACTTACCCCTACACCAGCGACGCGATATTTTCGATCCTCTCCGGTTTCTACCCGGACGGCAGGCGCGAGCTGGTGGCAAAAGGCGGCTTCAAGAAACACCGCTCGCTGTTCGCCCAATTGCGCGACCGCGGCTACCGCACTGGTGCCTATGTGCAAGGCATCACGGATGAACACGTCGAAGAAAAAATGCTTCGACAATTCGGCATCGATACCGTGTTCGTCGCAAATCGACAGACGGCCGATTCGCCGGAGCTGCGCTACGCCGGCAGTACCGCGGCAACGACCACCGAGCGCATTCTGCAAGACAGCCCCTACTTCATTCCCGCGCGCAAGAAGCGGATGCTGAGTCTCCTGAGCAACGATTTGCACGCGCTCGAGAAAATGAAAGTGGACATGCGAGCCACGCTGCGCGCGGGCATGAAATTTGCCTATGTCTACCTACCGCAGATCGGCCATGGCCCATGGCTGGAAATTGGCAAAGAGGCGAACCACAAGGCGTATGGGCGTGCCTTGATGAATCTACAGTCGGCGTGGCTGCGCGAATTGGTGACAGTGTTGAAAGAAGAGGGAGCACTGGCAAACACCGCGATCGTCTTCACGGCCGATCATGGCGTGCGAACCCGTGCCGAGGATCCCGCGTTCAATGTCGGCACGATCAGCAGTTACTCGTTTCATGTGCCGTTTTTTCTGTATGCGCCCGGCGCGTTCCAGCAACCGCGTGCCGTGCGGAACATGACATCGCACATCGACATCGAGTCGAGTCTGTCGGTATTGCTCGGGCTGCGCGAGAACGCCGCCGTGACCGAAGGCGTGCCGCTATGGCATAGCCCGCCAGACCGCCGACTATATTTTTTTGCCGAGAGCTACGGCGGCGCGGACGGTTTCTATCAAGGCGATTTTTTCATGAACAACGTCATTACGGAAACGCAGTTTCAACACCATACGATGGATTTCTCCGCCACCGGGCGCAGTTTGACGGACCCCGCCAAGCGCAACTTCGTCACCAAGGCGCTGAGCGAGTTCAAACAGGCGCATCACGCCATACTTTCCGCGTTGTAGACGTTATGGCGCGCGCCAGTGTGCCCGACATACAAAGTCGAATTGCCAAGCCGGGCAGTTTTTTGCGCTTTCCGTTGTGATCGCGTTGATCGGGGGTGTCGATTATGGCGGCGAACACAGGCATGGACACATTGATCACAGCGGCCAACATCGTCGCCGATTGCACATCGCCCGCGAGCGCCGCACTCGCGGAACATGAACGCATGCACAATGCGCATATGGGTGAGGCGACTGAGTCGACGCTCGTACTTGCCCGCGAATTCATCATCATGGCCCGCGACGCGGGAGATCGACTCGCCGAGGAGCGCGGGTTCAGTAACCTCGGGTAACTGCTTTCAATGCGCGGCGCATTCGCCGACGCGGGAAAGCCGATCGCGCTGTACATGATCGACATCGATTACTTTTAAGCAGGTCAATGACCGCTATTCGCACTGCGCCGGCGACCGGGAGTTGGCACAGGTGGCGGCTTTGCTGAAAGCACAATGCCGCGATGGCGACTTCGTGGTGCGATATGGTGGAGAGGGTGGAGAGGGTGGAGAGGAATTCGTGGTCGCGCTGCCCGGATTTGCGCGCGACCACGTGGTGTTCGCGGCAGAGCGATTGCGCAGCGCGGCGGCGGATCACCGGTTGTACCTCGCGAAATCGGGCGGCAGAGATCGGGTGGTGGCGGGACCAGCGGCCAAATAGGAGAGCGACACTATTCGCGCGTAAATTGCCGCAACTGAAAAACAGTTGTCGTCCCCGCGAAGGCGCGTGAGCGCTAACTTTTGAGGCCGTGTTCGGAAATAGTACTGTCATCCTGAGCGTAGCGAAGGATCTCGGCGCATGAAGAAAGCCCTTCACAAGTTTGGGTACTTCTATTAACCCCGTCATCCCGGCCCCCGATTAAAACATTCGAGGGTCAATAGAAGTACGTTGGCGGGAATCCAGTACTGGCGCGCCTTTTCGGCCATTTGTGCTTTGAAAGCCGCGCCGATACTTGAGTTCATGCTGCCTTCGCGCATGCGGTTTCGACAATCAACCGGCATACATAGCGGCTTGTCGAGTCCGTTTCCCCTTGGCCATTCAACGCCCGTCGAACAACATCATCTGCGAGCCACTTTTGCTTTCTTGCTACAATCGCAGGCACTACAAATTTCTCGCCGCGAATGCGGCAAGGGGAGAGAATGAAAAAGTCAGGATTCTGGACGACCGACTGGTTTTTCGCGCTGCTGATTGTCATTGTCATTCTCGGCTTGAGTTTTTTCACCGGGTTTTTCAAAGCGCTCGATACCAAGGCCTATGACTGGGCGGTCGGGGCCACGTCCAAGACGGCCTCGGACAAAGTCGCCGTGATTACGATCGACGAACAATCGATCAGCAACCTGGGTCGCTGGCCGTGGTCGCGCGAAATCCATGCCGGCATGATCGACAAGCTCACCGAGGCGAAAGCGAAAGTCATCGGTCACACGGTATTTTTCTTCGAGCCGCAAAAGGATCCGGGCCTCGACTACATCAATCAATTGATCGCGGTCGCCGGCAAACACGCGGTACCCGCTGCTGTCGAGCCGGTACCCGCCGCACCGCCCGTGAAGGGCAAGGCGGCACCTGCCGTGGCGGCGGCACCTGCGCCCAACGCGGTGCTGGCCGAGTTCGAGCCGATACTCGCCAAGGCCGAGCAGGCACTCAACACTGATCGACGTCTCGCGGAGAGCATGAAGAAGGCAGGCAACGTCGTGTTGCCGATGAATCTCGCCGCAAGCATTTACCCGCCCAACGGCAAATCGGACGTCAAACTGCCGGATTTCATCAAGGCGAACGTGGTGCCGGGCGCGTCATCGGCAATTTATGCGGGAGACGACCTGGGCTTTCCCATTGCAACGCTGGGTGTAGTGGCGGCCGCGGTGGGTGACTTGAGCTTGATCACCGATGATGATGGCGGCGTGCGGCGCGATATCACGACGGTGGATTTTTCCGGCAGCAACTTTCCTTCTCTCGCGCTGACGATTGCGGCGAAGAGTCTGAACCTTACCTCCAAGGACATCAAAGGCACACCGGGCGAAAGTATTTCAGTGGGCAACCTGCGCATCATCACCGACGAAAACGGCTTGATGTTTCCGTACTTTTACAAAGACGTCGGCAACAAACCGGCGATGCCGGAAGATTCGTTTTTCGATGTATACAGCGGCAAAATTCCCGCCGCCAAATACAAAGACAAGATCGTGTTGATCGGCGCAACCGCTGCGGGTGTCGGCACGCGCACGGTGACGCCGATCGGCTTGCTCTCACCGGTGCAAACCATCGCACACTCGGTGTCGTCGATATTGCAGCAACACTTTTTCCGCACACCGACCTGGGGCCTGTGGGTTACGTTGCTCGCGTTGGTGCTGGTCGCGGCCTATTTGATCGCGCTGTTGCCACGCCTTCGCGCCGGCCCGGCGGCGATGTTTACGCTGGGCATTTTCGCGGCCTTGCTGGCGATCCACTTCGCACTGATGATGGGCCCCGGCATCTGGGTGAAGTTGATGCTGCCCGCCGCGTTGCTGGTGATCGGCCATTTACTGCTCACTACCAAGCGCTTCCTGATGACCGAGCGCGGCAAAGAGCAATCCGAAGCCGCAGGAGCCGAATCGAACCGCATGCTGGGTCTCGCCTTCCAGCAGCAGGGCCAGCTCGATATGGCGCTCGACAAATTCCGCAAATGCCCGGTGGACGAGCAGTTGATGGAAAACGTTTATTCGTTGGCGCTGGATTTCGAGCGGCGCCGGCAATTCAACAAAGCGGAATCCGCATTCGGTTTCATCCACGAAAACAACCCGAAATTCCGCGATGTGGCCGAGCGCATGAACCGCGCCAAGAACATGTCGGAGACGATTATTCTCGGCGGTTCGTCCGGCGCGCGCGCCAGCAATGCAACGATGGTGATGTCGGGCTCGGCGGAGAAACCGATGCTGGGACGTTATCAGGTGCAAAAAGAACTAGGCAAGGGTGCGATGGGTGTGGTGTATCTTGGCAAGGATCCGAAGATTGGCCGCGAAGTGGCGATCAAAACCATGGCGCTCGCAGCCGAATTTGAAGGCGATGAGTTGCAGGAAGCCAAGGATCGTTTCTTCCGCGAAGCCGAGTCGGCGGGCAAGCTCGATCATCCCAATATCGTGCGTATTTTTGATGCCGGTGAAGAACACGATCTCGCCTTCATCGCGATGGAATTTCTGAAAGGCAAAGACTTGGTCGATAAGACCAAGAATCCGAATCTGCTGCCATTCGACGAGATGTGCGACATCATGGTGAAGGTGGCCGACGCGCTGAATCACGCGCATTCGCAAGGCGTATTCCACCGCGATATCAAGCCGGCCAACATCATGTATGACGCCGAGGCGAAGCTGCCGAAAGTGGCGGATTTCGGTATCGCGCGTGTGACCGATTCATCCAAAACCAAGACCGGCATGGTGCTGGGCACGCCGTCGTACATGTCGCCGGAACAATTGGGCGGCAAGAAGATTGACGGTCGCTCGGATCTGTTTTCGCTAGGCGTGACGTTCTATCAATTGGCCTGCGGACGCTTGCCATTCGAGGGTGAATCGATGACGCAATTGATGTTCGCCATTGCCAATGAACCGCATCCCGATATCCTCGAATACAATCCCTCACTGCCAGCCTGGGTGAAGGCATTCATTGATCAGGCGTTGGCGAAGAATTACGAAAATCGCTTCCAGAACGGTGTGGAATTTGCGAATGCGATCAAGGCGTATCGGCAGGCAGGCTGACTCGCGGCTCGCAAATCGCGGTCGGTAAAAACGACGTAAACCAAGGGCGCGCCGGATGGCGCGCTTTTCATTTCTATAATGGGTTTTTGTAACGTTCACCTTTGAATGCGCATCATGCCGCTATCACCTCCCGCCGTACCCCGCCAGCCCTTGCATCGCCGCAACATCGTCATTCGCGGCTACAAGCGCGACGATGGCCTGTTCGATATCGAAGGCCATTTGCATGACACCAAAGATGTCGATTTCAAATTGGCCAGCGGCGAGCGCCGCGCCGGCGATGCCGTGCATTCAATGTGGCTGCGGATCACGGTTGATACGACGTTGACGATTGTCGATGCCGAAGCGGCCACCGATGCAATGCCGTACATCGGCCAATGCGATCAGATCACGCCGGATTACCGAAAATTGATTGGCATGGCGATCCGCCCCGGATTCACCAATCGCGTGCGCGAGGAATTGGGTGGCACGCGCGGTTGCACGCACATCACCGAACTGGTCGGGTCGCTCGCGACCACGGCGTTTCAAACCTTTGCCGGGCAGGGGCTGCAAGGGCCTGACAAGCGGCCGTTTCAACTTGATCGTTGTCATGCACTACGCACAGATGGCCCCACGGTTGCGCACTATTATCCGCAGTGGTATCGCGGCAACTCGCCCGATCCCGCCCCCGCCATTGATCCTGAACAACACTGAACGACGAAGCCTCCCGGAGTGAGCGCTGCTGGTAAAATGTCGGACTGGCAAAACGCCGGTTGCATGATTAAGGGCGCTGCTGTCGTTTCACCGAATTTCCTTCACCAGAATTGGATCCCGCATGAACGTTCATGAATATCAGGGCAAGGAAATCTTGCGCAAGTTCGGTGTTGCCACACCGCGCGGCATGGCGTGTTTTTCGGTCGATGAGGCGGTGAAGGCGGCCGAATCGCTGGGTGGCCACGTGTGGGTGGTGAAAGCGCAAATTCACGCCGGCGGGCGTGGCAAAGGCGGCGGCGTCAAGGTCGCGAAGTCGATTGCCGACGTGCGCGATTACGCATCAAAAATTCTCGGCATGACGCTGATCACGCCGCAAACCGGGCCGGAAGGCCGAGTCGTGAAGCGCCTCTTCATCGAAGAAGGTGCCGACATCAAGAAAGAACTCTACGTCGGCATGGTGGTGGATCGCGCCTCGCAACGCGTGGTGTTGATGGCGTCCAGCGAAGGAGGGATGGATATCGAGCATGTCGCCGAACATACCCCGGAGAAAATTTTCAAGGTCGCCATTGATCCGGTCGCGGGACTGTCAACGGCAGCGGCCGAAGATGTGGCCCGCAAAATCGGCATTCCTGAACAAGCCGTCGAGCAAGGGGCCGCGTTCATGCAATCGCTCTACAAAGCGTTCGACGAATGCGATTGTTCGCTCGCCGAAATTAACCCGTTGATCTACACCGGCGACAACAAAGTACTGGCACTCGATGCGAAATTGAATTTCGATTCCAACGCGCTCTATCGCCATCCGGACATCGTCGCAATGCGTGATCTGGATGAAGAAGACCCGGCCGAAATCGAAGCCTCCAAATTCGATCTCACTTACATCTCGCTGGATGGCGATATCGGCTGCCTCGTGAACGGTGCCGGCCTCGCGATGGCGACGATGGATGTTATCAAGCTCTATGGCGGCTCGCCGGCCAACTTCCTCGATGTCGGCGGCGGCGCCACCACCGAGAAAGTCACCGAAGCCTTCAAGATCATGTTGAAGAACCCGAATCTGAAAGCCATCCTCGTCAATATTTTCGGTGGCATCATGAAATGCGATGTGATCGCCAACGGTGTTGTCGCCGCCGCGCGCGAAGTTAAGTTGGCGGTGCCGCTGGTGGTACGCATGAAAGGCACCAACGAGGACCTGGGCAAACAGATTCTTAAAGATTCCGGATTGCCGATCATCGCGGCGAACAATATGGCGGAGGCGGCTGAGCGGGTGGTGGCGGCGGCGAAGGGAAAATAGTTTCGTCGTCCCCACGAACGCGATAATAGTAACCGTCATTCCCGCGAACGCGGGAATCTCGTCATGAAAGAGTACGCATACGTATACATCCTCACGAACCGCATGCAAGGCGTGTTGTACATTGGGGTCACCACAGATTTGGTCAAGCGAATATGGCAGCACCGCGAAGGTCTTGCGGAAGGATTCACCAAACGCTACAACCTGAAAAATTTGGTTTGGTACGAAACGCACGGTGAAATTGTTGCGGCAATCACAAGGGAAAAGCAGATCAAGAAGTGGAATCGCGCGTGGAAGATCGAGTTGATTGAGAAGGAAAACCGGGATTGGCGGGATTTGTACCCCGACATCCTCTAGCAACGAGATTCCCGCGTTCGCGGGAATGACGATTAATTTTGAATGTCACCGCGTTGATTTGAGCCTTCGCGGGGACGACGGAGCAAAGGAATCGCATGAGCATCCTGATCAACAAAAACACTCGCGTCCTCACCCAGGGCATTACCGGCAAAACCGGAATGTTCCACACCAAAATGGGCAAGGAATACGCCAATGGTGCCAACTGCTACGTGGCGGGCGTGACGCCGAAAAAAGGCGGGCAGAATTACGAAGACATTCCGATTTTCGATACGGTGAAGGAAGCGAAAGCGCAGACCGGCGCGAATGTGTCTGTCATTTATGTGCCGCCGCCGTTCGCCGCCGCTGCGATCGATGAAGCGGTGGAGGCCAATCTTGATCTGGTGATTTGCATCACCGAGGGCATCCCGGTGCGCGACATGATCCGCACGCGCCAAAAAATGGAAGGCCGGCGCACGCTGCTGATCGGGCCGAACTGTCCCGGTGTGATTACGCCGGATGAAATCAAGATCGGCATCATGCCTGGCCATATTCACAAGAAGGGCCGCATCGGCGTGGTCTCGCGTTCGGGCACGTTGACGTATGAGGCCGTTGGGCAGTTGATGGATCTGGGGCTGGGTCAGTCGACCTGCGTCGGCATCGGCGGCGATCCGGTCAATGGATTGAAGCACATCGACATCATGAAACTTTTCAACGACGATCCCGATACCGATGCCGTGATCATGGTCGGCGAAATCGGCGGCGACGCGGAAGAAACCTGCGCGCGCTGGATCAAGGCCAACATGAAAAAACCGGTGGTGGGTTTCATCGCCGGCGTCACTGCGCCACCGGGTAAGCGCATGGGCCACGCCGGTGCCATCATCTCCGGCGGCAAAGGAACGGCGCAGGAGAAATTGGCGGTGATGGAAGAGTGCGGCATCAAGGTCACCAAGAATCCGGCGAAGATGGGCGAATTGTTGAAGTCCGTGTTGTAATTGCCGATTCGTGCGGGAAAAAAAAGAGCCGCCGTGTGCGGCTCTTTTTCGTTGGCGCGGGTTACTTGTTGCAAAATGGGTACTGCCATTTACCCCCATTCTTGTCTCCCCGGACTTGTTCCGGGGCCCAATTTTATTTGCAACTCAACGATTTACAAAAATTGGGTACCGGCATTCGCCGGTACGACAAGGGTAAATAGAAGTACACAAATGGTAAACCCAAGCACTGGCGCGCCGCTCCGGACGAAAGTGTCTGGAAACGCACGCCAATAAAGGAGTTTGTCGTTTGCCACCCTCGACATACGCGGACATGACCCTAACCTTGCACACCCTCAACGCAGCCCGCGCAAGCGAATTTGCCGCGTGTCTCGAAGGCGTCTACGAGCATTCGCCCTGGATCGCCGAACGCGCCGCATCGCGTCGCCCGTTCGCAAGTCTTGCGCAACTGAAGCGCGCGCTGGTCGAGGTGGTGCACGAGGCGGGACGCGATGCGCAGCTCGCGTTGATCCGCGCACACCCGGAACTCGCCGGCAAGGCGATGGTGGCCAATGTATTGACAGCGGAATCAAACAACGAGCAGAACCTCGCAAGCCTCGCCGCCTGCACGCCCCAAGAATTCGCCGTGCTGAAAAAACTGAACGCCGATTACAAGGTGAAGTTTGGCTTTCCCTTCATCCTCGCTGTGCGCGGGCCGCGTGGCGAAGGGTTGCGCCGCACAGAAATCATCGACACGTTCGCGCGCCGCCTCGACAATCATCCCGACTTTGAATACGCCGAGAACTTGCGCAACATTCATCGCATCGCCGAGATCCGCATCGACGAAAAACTTCGGATTGTCCCGACACTCGGCAATCAGATTCTTGATTGGGCCGAAGAAATTGCCGCGCACAGTGACCCCGGCTACCGAGAACGCGGACAACTTACCGTCACTTACTTGACCGACGCGCATCAGGCTGTGGCGACGCAACTCACGCAATGGATGCGCGAAGAATGCGGATTCGATCACGTGGAAACGGATGCGATCGGAAATGTTGTCGGTATTTATTTCGGCGACGACAAGACCGCGAAGCGCCTCCTCACCGGCAGTCATTTCGATACCGTGCGCAATGGCGGCAAATACGACGGGCGGCTTGGTATCCTGGTGCCGATGTTATGCGTGCGCGAACTTGCGCGCGCAAATCGGCGGCTGCCTTTCGGATTTGAAGTTGTCGCCTTCGCCGAAGAAGAAGGCCAGCGCTACAAGACCGGATTTCTTGCCTCCAGCGCGCTGGTAGGCGGGTTTAAAACAAAGTGGCTCGAACAAAAGGACGCCGACGGCATTACCATGCAAGAGGCGATGTTGCATGCCGGCTTGCGACCGGACGATATCCCCGCATTGAAACGCGACCCCGCGAACTATCTCGGTTTCGTTGAGGTGCATATCGAGCAAGGCCCGGTGTTGAACGAATTTGATCTGCCGCTTGGCGTGGTCACCTCGATCAACGGCAGCGTGCGCTACGTGGGTGAAATCATCGGCATGGCGAGTCACGCCGGCACCACGCCGATGGATCGCCGCCGCGATGCGGCGGTGGCCGCCGCCGAGCTGGTGTTGTTCATGGAAGCACGCGCGCGCCGCGAACCCAATCTGGTGGCCACCGTCGGCATGCTGGAAGTGCCGAGTGGTTCGGTGAATGTGATTCCCGGGCGCTGCAAATTCAGCCTCGATATCCGCGCAACCACCAACGCAGTGCGCGACGCGTGTGCGGACGATGTGCGCGCGGAATTGGCGAACATTTGCGCGCGCCGCGGTCTCAATTTCACGCTTGAAGAAACCGCACGCAACGCCGCAGCGCCGAGTGATCCCGCGTGGCAGCAACACTGGGAACGCGCGGTGGAGTCCCTTGGCCTGCCGGTGTATCGCATGCCCAGCGGCGCCGGCCACGACGCGATGAAAATGCACGAAATCCTGCCGCAGGCGATGCTATTCATGCGCGGGTTGAACGCCGGTATCAGCCACAATCCGCTGGAGGCGATCACCAATGACGATGCCGAATTGTGCGTGAATGCATTTCAGAATTTGCTCGATCAACTCGCGATGGAAAAATCATGACCGCGCCCTATCAGCAACTCGATGCGTGGATCGACGCGCACTTTGATGAGGAAGTGAAATTTCTGCAAGCATTGGTGCAAGTGCCGACCGATACTCCGCCGGGTAACAATGCGCCGCACGCCGAGCGCACAGCCGCGTTGTTGAATACCTTCGGTTTCGAGGCGGAAAAGCACGCGGTGCCGGAAGCGGAAGCGAAAAGCTATGGTCTGCAATCGATCACCAACCTGATCGTGCGCCGGAAATATGGCGATGGCATCACGGTTGCGCTGAATGCGCATGGCGACGTGGTGCCGCCGGGCGATGGCTGGAAGCAGAACCCCTACGGCGGCGATATCGTCGATGCCAAGTTGTACGGTCGCGCATCGGCCGTCAGTAAAAGCGATTTCGCGACATACACGTTTGCGGTGCGCGCGCTCGAGTCGCTTAACGCCGAACTCAACGGTGCAGTAGAGCTTCATTTCACTTACGACGAAGAGTTCGGCGGCGAATTGGGGCCGGGATGGTTATTAAAAAACAAGCTGACCAAACCGGATTACGTGCTCGCCGCCGGTTTCAGTTATCAGGTGGTCACCGCGCACAACGGCTGCCTGCAAATGGAAGTTACGGTACACGGCAAGATGGCGCATGCGGCGATTCCCGATTCGGGCATCGATGCACTGCAGGGCGCAAATATTATTCTCACCGCGCTGTATGAACAAAATCGTCTCTACCAATCGATTACGTCAAAGGTCGCGGGCATCAAGCATCCGTACCTGAACGTTGGCCGCATCGAGGGGGGCACCAATACCAATGTGGTGCCGGGCAAGGTCGTGTTGAAACTGGATCGACGCATGATCCCGGAAGAAAATCCGGTTGAGGTGGAAGCGGATATTCGCCGCGTGATTGCGGAGGCCGCCGCGCGCTATCCGGGCATCATCGTCGAGATCAAGCGGTTGTTGATGGCACACGCCTTGCAGCCACTGCCCGGCAATGCACCGCTGGTCAACGCGTTGCAAAAGCACGGCGAGGCCATTTTCGGCGAACCGATTCCGGTGTCAGGTACGCCGCTCTATACCGATGTGCGCTTGTATGGCGCGACCGGTGTGCCATCAGCGATCTACGGTGCGGGGCCGCGTACCGTATTGGAGAGCAATGCCAAGCGGGCGGATGAACATGTTGTGCTGGAGGATTTGCGGCGCGCGACCAAGGTGGTGGC
>JANOKK010000864.1:0-1192 GCA_031419255.1 Betaproteobacteria bacterium | reverse complement strand
CCCCAAGCAATCGCATTGAATGCCACGCGTACAATGACGTTTTCATACCTATTCATGACCCCAACCAATGAAACGCGAATCCCTGCCATTTCCTGTTGTCATTCCTGAAATCAAAATTCACGCTGAACGCCGCAAGCGCCTCGCGAAAAACCTCAAAGAGGGTCTCGTGTTGCTCGCGACTGCGCCCGAAGCGTCGCGCAACGCTGATACGCACTACGACTATCGCTGGGACAGCCACTTCTACTATCTAACCGGTTTCCGTGAACCGGATGCGGTGTTGGCGATCGTGCTGGGCAAGAAGCCGCGCCATATCCTGTTTTGCCGCGACAAAAACATCGAGCGTGAAATTTGGGATGGATTCCGCTTCGGCCCGCAGATTGGCAAGGAAGTGTTCGCGTTCGATGAAGCGTATTCGATCGCCGACCTGGAATCGCGTATTCCCGAGTTGATGGTGAATCAGGATGTGATTCATACGCCGATCGGCGCATCTGCGGAATGGGATCAATCGATCAGCCGCTGGTTGAATGCGGTGCGCGCGAAAGTCCGCACGGGCGCGACCGCACCCGCCGAGGTTCGCGATCTGCGCGCCGTCGTGAGCCAAATGCGGCTCATTAAAGACAGGACCGAAATCGACATCATGGCGCGCGCCAACAAAATCTCGTCGGGCGCGCATGTGCGCGCGATGCGTTTTGCGAAGCCGGGAATGTTCGAGTATCAAGTCGAAGCCGAACTGCTGCACGAGTTCGTCAAGCACGGCGCACGTCAACCGGCCTATGGAAGCATCGTCGCCACCGGCGGCAACGCGTGCGTGTTGCACTATCGCGAAAATTCCGCTCGGTTGAAAAAGGGCGATTTGATGTTGATCGATGCCGGCTGTGAATTGGAGAGTTATGCAGCCGACATTACTCGCACTTTTCCCGTCGCCGGAAAATTTAGCGGCCCACAACGCGATGTTTACGAGTTGGTTCTGGAATCGCAATTGGCCTGCATCAAGGCCGTGAAACCGGGTGCTGCATTCGGCCATTATCACGAGGTCGCGAACAAAGTGCTTGCGCAAGGGCTGATCGATTTGAAACTTTGCAAAGGTTCGCTCGCCAGCGTGCTGGAGAAAGAAACCTACAAGCAGTTTTACATGCACCGCGCCGGCCATTGGCTGGGGCTCGATGTGCATGACGCGGGTGAATACCGGCGC
>JANOKK010000863.1:0-6717 GCA_031419255.1 Betaproteobacteria bacterium | reverse complement strand
GGCCTCGCAGGATGGCTGCTGATCATGGCTGCGGCTCGGCTGCGCGGTGCCACCAGTGGGTCGTGGCGATATGGCATCGCCAATATGAGACGACGCTCTGGTGGCAGTCTTGTTCAGGTGATGGCGCTCGGTGTTGGAATCATGGCGATGTTGATGCTGACACTGGTCAGAAGCGACATGATTGCGCGCTGGCAAGGCACGCTGAAAGACGATATGCCGAATCGTTTTGTGATAAACATTCAAAGTGATCAATTGGCGGCCGTAAAAAGCTATTTTGCCGGGCGTGGCATGTCGACCCCCGATTTGTATCCGATGGTAAGAGGGCGTTTAACTGCAATCAATGATATCGCGATTGTGCCTTCAGCGTTCAAGGACGAGCGTGCAAAGCGTACCAGCGAGCGAGAATTCAATCTTTCATGGGCGACGGCATTGCAGTCTGACAACCGGATTACGGCGGGAGCATTCTGGCCGGCCGACGTCAAAGACAAACAATTTTCGGTCGAGGAGGGGATCGCCAAAACACTTGGCATCAAGGTGGGTGACTCACTGAGTTACGATATTGCAGGCTCGCTATTCAGTGCCAAAGTGACCAGTCTGCGCAAGGTCGAGTGGGATTCGTTCAAGGCGAATTTTTTCGTCGTCGCGTCGCCCGGTGCGCTAGAAAATTATCCAGCGAGCTATATCACCAGCTTTCACTTGAAGCCCGGCAATGAGGCGGTTGTTACCGGCTTGATTCGTCAATTCCCGAACGTCTCGGTTATCGACATGACGGCAATCATGAATCAGGTGAGGACAATCACCAATCAGGTTGCCGACGCGGTTTCGTTCGTATTCATTTTTGCGCTTGCGGCGGGGCTGGTGGTGCTTTATGCCGCCATCGCGACGACTCAGGACGAGCGGGTTTTTGAAGCGGCCATCATGCGCACGTTGGGTGCCAGCCGGCGCCAAATGGTGGTCGTGCAACTTGCGGAGTTTCTGGTCATCGGAATTTTATCGGGGCTTGTTGCGAGTCTCGGGGCGATTGCGTTGGCCACGGTGCTTTCCGACAAAGTGTTGGGGTTGCCGTACAGCATCAACTACTGGATTCCAGTGATTGGTATTTTGGGCGGTGGTGTCGGGATTGCCGCAGCGGGGCTATTGGGAACACAAAGGGCAGTTTCAACGCCGCCTTTGGCGACGATTCGGGCGCTTGAATAGCGTAGTCGGGCCAAAACGCTCGCGGATCTAAGCCTGACACGCTGGTTTGTAATAAAGGTGGGTTTTGCAATCACCGCAGTTTGGGTTATGCGGCTTTTCCGACAAAGGTCGTGCGTTCACGGTTGGTCGTAGGACAAAAGGGCACAACTTGCTTTTAAAGCTCTGTCCGCAGGCGGATGCCGTTGACCTTTGTGGCTTTCCGCGATTGGAAGTCGCGCACTTGACCTTTTTGATCCCGGCACACTGGCGTTAAAAAACCTCCGTGAGGCGGATTAGTTTACGGCGGCCACAATTTCTAGTCGTCGCTCGATGCGTTCGACGCGGGTGTCCAGGTGGTCGATTCGTTGATGGATGATCGCCATGTCGCTGTGAAGCTGAGCGATGTCTTTGCGCAAGCCGGCAACACTTTGTTCGACGGAGCTCATGCGCAATGTAAGGTCAGCGACACCTTGCTTAAGCCCGCTCAAATCGTTTCGGATTGCTTTCAGGTGCTCGATGATGAGGTTATCGACGTTGCTCATGGTGTATCTCCTTAATTGAAGTTTATCAGACGCGTGATTACCGTGTCGCGAACACTTTCCAAGCGGGCAGCACGGCAGCAAATGAGAGTTGCACAGGATCTCGGTTGACGACGGGTCGCCGTGCACGTTCCAACGTCTCGTAATGCCAGAGCAGTTTGCGGTTGTAGAAGATCGCACGAATTTCGCTTTGACCGTAGCGGTTGCCGCCGCCGTCGATTAGTTCGTCACCGCGAAAGTACCCGCCGTGCCATTGTTCTGCCGTCGTGGGTTCGATAGGTATTTTCAATCGTTTTTTGAGGCCGGCGCTCCGATCAGATACTTCGATGAACTTTTCTGGTCGGTTGTCATTGATGGCGTCTATCGCGTCGCATAAAGAAAAAGCCTCGACGAGCGCGGTTTCTTCAAGTTCGGTCGGTCACTTCATGTCATCCTAAACTTCGGCATGATGCAATGAAGTGGCAGTGATTGACCCACCAGTACGCGTAGGAAATGACGTAGTCGGCGAATTTGACATAATATAAATTATGCGCAATATTTGAAAAGGATTTGGAACGAAAAAAAGGCCTGAATCTCAATTCAAGCCCTTGTTTATTCGCCGAATAATTTGGTCGGGGCGAGAAGATTCGAACTTCCGACCCCTTGCACCCCATGCAAGTGCGCTACCAGGCTGCGCTACGCCCCGACCGAACTGCCATTATAGCCTTGAATGCTTGGGTGCGGCTACGCGCTCAACATGGTAAGAATGCTTTTGAGTTCACTCTTGACTTCGCCAAGTTCGAGTTGGCGTTCCAATTTGAGACTTTTGGCCGAGGCGCTGGTTGGCTCATCGAGCCGGTTTCTTGCACCATTTATAGTGAATCCGTGCTCGTAAAGCAATTCACGGATACGGCGAATTAGCAGTACTTCATGGTGCTGGTAATAGCGACGATTACCGCGCCGCTTCAGCGGCTTTAGCTGTGTAAATTCCTGTTCCCAATAACGTAGCACATGCGGTTTGACGCCGCATAATTCACTCACTTCACCAATCGTGAAGTAACGTTTAGCCGGGATCGCCGGCAGGCTACTGGTGAGCAAGGGTTCCATTGAAGGATTTTTCGACGAGGCTCTTCAATTTTTGACTGGCATGAAACGTCACCACGCGACGGGCGGTAATTGGGATTTCTTCGCCGGTTTTGGGATTGCGTCCTGGACGCTGCGGTTTATTGCGCAATTGAAAATTGCCGAATCCGGACAGCTTGACGCTGTCGCCGTTTTCCAAGGCGTGCCGAATTTCCTCGAAAAAAGACTCGACCATGTCCTTCGCTTCGCGCTTATTCAGGCCAACTTTCTCAAACATCAAGTCAGCGAGTTCCGCTTTAGTGAGCGTCATAGATAATCGTTTTAATTTCTTATAGTTGCGCCAAATTTTTGAGATAACACTTCAACTATTCGTGAAACTTGGAAATCCGCCTCAAGATCTGTCAAAGTCCTATCAGTATCCTGCATAACTATACGAAAGGCAACACTTTTTTTCCCGGAATCCATGTTTGAACCACGGTAAAGATCGAAAATTGAAAAGTCCGTAACTAAGGTTGATTTTTGACTCAAAATCGCATTTTGCATCGCCTGAAATTCGACCGTTTCATCGACCACCAGAGCAATATCGCGGCGTACCGATTGCATTCGCGAGGTCGCGCGAAATGCGGGTGCACGCGCTCTCGTTATGGCGTCGAGGTCGATTTCAAACATGATCGGCGCGATTGGCAATTCATGCTTTTGCTGCCACTGCGGATGAAGTTCGCCGATCACACCGATCATTTTATCGCCCGCGTGAATCGCTGCTGAACGACCCGGATGCAGAGCCGGATGAGCGGCTTTTTCTACTCGCAACATGAATCCGTGAAGCAGTATTTCGAGTTCGCCCTTGACGCTGAAATAATCCGCCGAAACGCCCTTCTGTCCACCCTCACCCCACTGCTCAGGAAAGCGGCTGCCATAGACCAATCCGGCAAGGCGTTCGGGTTGCGCGGTGAGATTTGCCTCGTCAGCCAGAAAACACCGACCGATTTCAAACAATTTAAGTCTGGATTCGCCGTGATTTAAATTGTGCTTAAGCGACGCAATCAAGCCTCCAAACATGCTGCTGCGCATTACGCTCATGTGGCTCGCGATCGGATTGGCAAGCTTCAACGGTGCCGAATTGGCCGCAAAATCACTTTCCCATGCTTCAGGGACAAAGCTGTAGTTGATGACTTCCTGATAGCCAAGATCGGCCAGCGTATGGCGAAGTGATTTTCGCGATCGTTGTCCCTCGGGAATCGACAGCATCGGCACCGACGATTGCGGCGCGTTAGCGGGTATTTTTTCATAGCCAAAGACGCGGGCGATTTCTTCGACAAAATCTTCCTCAATATTCAAATCGAACCTGAATGAAGGTGGCGTTACCAATAATTCGGTTCCGACTTCCTTCACAAGGCATTGAAGCCGACCGAGAATGTCGATCATGTCATTCAATGGAATCTTCATGCCGACCAGGCCAATTGCGCGTGCCGGCCTGACACGCACCGCCGCGTGCACGGGCAGCTCGCCCAGCGCTTCAATCACGGGGCCAACGCGGGTCTCAGGCGTTCCGCAGATTTCGACCGCAAGGCGAGTTGCTTCCTCGATGCCATCACGGGCGCTGGAAGGGTCGACGCCTCGTTCAAACCGAAAAGCAGCATCGGAGTTGATGCCCAACGAACGCGTTTTGCCTTGAATGCAATCAGGGTTGAAATAGGCGGCCTCAAAAAACACTTGCCGCGTTTCCGGCGTCACCATGCTTTCGAGTCCGCCCATCACGCCGGCCATCGCAATTGGGCCCTTTTCGTCGGCAATCAGCAACATGTCAGGCGCCAATACAACATGTTGCTCATTGAGCAAATTCATTTCCTCGTCGGCTAACGGAAACCGAACGTTGACTCCGCCTCGCAGCTTATCGTTGTCGAACGCATGCAACGGACGACCGCGCTCAAGTGTGAGGTAGTTGGTGATATCGACCAATGGCGCGATCGACCGAAAACCGGCGCGTTCCAGGCGACGCTTCATCCAATCGGGGGTTGCGGAACGTGCATCGAGGTTTGAAATTACCCGACCGACATAACGGCCACAAGCTGCGGGAGCTGAGATCGTTATCGCGCGGGTTGCATCTATGGTACTTGGCACAGCCGTGACAACCGGAAGGGTTAATTTCGCGCCAGTAATGGCTGCCAGATCGCGCGCAATGCCGATCATGGACAGGCAATCTCCGCGATTCGGCGTCATCTTCAACGTCAAATAAATATCGTCCAAATCGAGGTGCTCGCGAATGTTTTGGCCAATCGGCGCGTCGACCGCGAGCGCAAACAATCCGCCGTGATCATCCGACAATCCCAATTCTCTGGCGGAACAAAGCATGCCGTTCGATTCAACGCCGCGCAATGTCGCGCGTCTGATCTCGAGCCCAGGAAGTTTGGCACCGACCAACGCGCACGGTACGCGCATGCGTGGCACCACATTTGGTGCGCCACAGACAATTTGCAGCAGTTGTCCGGTGCCCGCGTCGACTTCGCAAACCCGCAATTTGTCTGCATTAGGATGCGGCGTGGTACTTTTTACTTCGGCCACGACGATGCGATCAAATGCCGGCGCAACTGGCGTAATTTCCTCCACTTCCAGCCCGGCCATTGTGAGCGTGTGGGCTAGCTCGTCGATCGAGAGTTTTATATCGACAAGTTCTTTCAACCAATTCACTGAAACTTTCATTTTTTTGATCCCGCTAGCGAAATTGGCTAAGAAACTTCATGTCGTTCTCAAAAAACAAGCGAAGATCGTTGACACCGTATTTCAGCATGGCAAGTCGATCGAGTCCCATGCCAAAGGCGAAACCGGAATACATTTCCGGATCAATACCGCCATTGCGCAAAACCTGCGGATGAACCACACCGGCACCGCCGATTTCCAGCCATTTGATCTTGCCGCCCTTGTTTTCCCATTCCATATCGACCTCGACACCGGGTTCGACGAACGGAAAAAATGACGGGCGGAAACGAATTTGCATGTCTTCGCGTTCAAAAAAGGCGCGAAAAAACTGTGTCAACGTTCCTTTTAGATCCGCTAGGCTGATGCCCTCATCCACCCACAGGCCTTCGATCTGGTGAAACATCGGCGAATGTGTCGCGTCGTGGTCGCAACGATAGACGCGACCAGGGCAAATGATGCGAATCGGCGGGCCGCCCAACTTTTCCTGCGCTTGCATGTAGCGAATCTGAACAGGCGAGGTATGCGTGCGCAAGACGTGCGCGGAATCGGCAATGTAAAACGTGTCTTGCATAGATCGCGCGGGGTGATTCGGAGGGGTATTGAGCGCCGTAAAATTGTAATAATCCGTTTCAATTTCAGGCCCATCTGCCACCGAAAATCCCATCGTCGCAAACAGCGCTTCGATGCGCTCCTGCGCGCGGGTAACGGGGTGCAGCCCGCCAATGCCAGGATTGCGCCCTGGCAGTGTTACGTCGATGGCCTCGGTGGCAAGTTTGGTCTGCAATTCCGCCTGTGCGATACGCGCTTTGGCGTTATTGATCAGCGCTTCAACTTGGGCCTTGATGTCGTTGATCGCAGCACCTGCCGTTTTTTTCTCGTCCGCTGGAAGCTTGCCTAGCGCCTTGAGTTGCTCGGTTAGCGAACCGGTTTTTCCCAGGTACTTCGCCTTTACCTGCTCAAGCTCGGGCATCGATTTCACGCCGCCCAGAGTGGCAGTGGCATCGGTCAAAATTACTTGAAGCGTGCTCATTTTTGTCGATTCAATGATGCCAAAAGTTTCAATATTGGAGTGCAAAAACAAAAGGCCCGCTGCGGTCAGTCAGCGGGCCTTTGTTTCGCGTTATCGTACAATTTTCGTACAGATATTTGCTTTTTACGCGGCGAGGCCAGCTTTGGCTTGCTCCACAAATCGCGCGAAAGCGGGCTTGTCCATCACTGCCAAATCGGCCAGCACTTTGCGATC
>JANOKK010000862.1:0-3197 GCA_031419255.1 Betaproteobacteria bacterium | reverse complement strand
TAAAAAAGATCTTCGCGAAACGTTCCCAGCGCTTTCGCAACGTCAAGATTTTTGTGGCTTGCGGAAATGATTCGTACATCGATGCTGATGGATTTTGTCGAGCCTAACGGTCGTATCTCGCGGGCTTCCAGCACGCGCAGCAGTTTCACCTGCAATGCGAGCGGCATGTCGCCGATCTCGTCGAGCAACAATGACCCCGTGTTGGCTTCGACAAACAATCCGGCGTGATCCGCGGTTGCGCCGGTGAATGCGCCTTTTTTGTGGCCGAATAATTCCGACTCCAGCAGTGCTTCCGGCATCGCGCCACAATTGATCGCGATAAAAGGTCGATCGGCGCGGCGGCTCGCATGGTGCAATGCACGCGCGAGCAGTTCCTTGCCGGCACCGCTTTCACCCTGAATCAAAATGCTGGCCTCGCCTTGCGCAGCGCGCTCCGTGCGCCGCAACACTTCTTCCATCAGCGGGCTTTTGGTAATGATGCCCGACCGCCAGTATTGCCCACTCGATGAGGCGCGTCCGGCCACGCCATGCAGCGCCAACGCGCGCGCCACCTGCGCGAGCAACTCATTCGCGTCATAGGGTTTGGTGAGATAGCCGAATACACCTTGACGGGTCGCGGCCACGGCGTCGGGAATGGTGCCGTGCGCCGTGAGAATGATCACGGGAAGGCCTGCATAACGGCGCTCGATTTCATGGAACAGCGCCAAGCCGTCGAGGCCCGCCATACGTAAATCGGTGATGACCAAATCCGGTCGCTCCGACGCCGCTAACGACAGCGCCTGTTCGCCATTGCTTGCAGTGACAACACGGTAGCCGCTCGCCTTCAGGCGAATAGACAGAAGCTTCAGGATGTCGGCGTCGTCATCGACCAGTAGAAGTCTGCCTTTATCGATTGGCGCGCCGCTACCGCCCGTTGGCTCAATCATCGAATTCATCGAACAAAGTAAAACTCATTTTGGCGGATTCTCCGCGCGGCGGTTGACACTGCGGTCAATTGATTTCAATGCCTCCAGCTTGGCTTCGAGTTCCTCGATGCGTGCACGCAGTGCACGCGCTTCGGATTCGCGCGCATCGTCTTTGCGGGCAAGTGCCAGACGCATCTGAGCATCCCGCAGTAGCTCGCGAATTTTCCGGCGCTCACTCGTCATGCCGTAAAGCAGCGTCGCCAGCGCACGAATTTCCCAACCGCCGGGCGTGCTTACAGCGTTTGGCCCGGTCAAGAGTGGCTCAAGCAGAGCGGCCAATTCGGCGTCCTCGAGCGCGCCGTTGGCAACCAGCGCATTGGGTGTCAACAACGCCAGCGAAAGTGCCAGTCGAACACGATTGAAATCACTCTTCTCGCGCATAAATCGACCGCGCGCATTCTCGCGCTCGATGCTGAATTCACGCGTATCGATGCTGCGCCATCTTGCGACCTCGCTCAACAATTGATCCGCCTCAGAGGGCGACGCGGGTTGAATGACCACAGGCGTGGGAGACGTTGAAATGTCGACAGGCCGGCGCTCGTGAACGCAACCTGCGACCAGACCGGCGGACAGTGTCGCGCATACTGCGCGGAAAACTATTGAAAGCGCGGTTCGTGACATTTCAAGCCCGCGATGATTTCGGCAGCACAACGCGAAAATGTGCGCCAACGCCAGCCAGCGCCGTCACCGTTCCCTGATGCATTTCAACGTAATCGCGCACGATAGCGAGGCCGAGTCCGGTGCCTTTGTTGTTCGACATGACCGCGCCTTTGCCCCGGTAGAACGGCTCGAAAATGCGTTCGAGATCCTCCTCAGCGATGCCGGGTCCATTGTCGATCACATCAATAATGGCCGCGTCTTTGTCTTTGCGAAGTTTGAAAATGATGGTGCCTCCCGGCGGAGAATATTTAATGGCATTCGACAGCAAGTTGTCGATCACCACCCGCAATTTTTCCGCGTCACCATGGCATGACACTGCTTCGCAATCGACGTTTACGGTGAGCGCTTTCGCGACCAGTGCGATTTTTTGCGCGTCAATCACCTCATCGAGCAGATTCTTGAGCTGCAGCGGACGCGATTCAAGGGCGACTTTGCGATCGAGCCGGTCGGCCGATTGCGTTTGCGAGTACATCAGCAAATCCTGAATAAGCCGCTCCATCGTGAGTGAATTTTGCTTCAGGATGCGCGCAATGTCGCGCTGCTCGTCGTTCAGCCGGCCAGCAATTTCGTCCCCCAGCAAATCCGAGCCTTCGCGTAGCGCGGTCAATGGTGTTTTCAGTTCGTGCGAAACATGCTGGAAAAACCTCGTCTTCTGATCTTCGAGTGAAATTAGCCGTTGACGCAGCCAATCGAGTTGCTCGCCAAGTTTTTCAATATCGCGCGGACCACTGACGCGAATGCGCGTCGCAAGCTTGCCTTCACCCAGCCGGTTGATTGCCGCATCGAGATCGCGGATCGGGCGCACCAGCATGTAGGTAAAACCCGCGATCATCAGCAGCGCGGCAGGAATCATGGCGAGCATTTGCCAATAGACCTGATTGCGCGATTTTGCCGCCGACGTGCGCAATGCATCCACTTCCTGATCGATGGAGCGACTCGCCAGCACATTGAGCGATTGGGTGCGGCGCGCCAGATCGGCGAAATCGCGTTCGAGCGACTTCGCCAATTCAGTAGAGGGTGCCTTCGCAGCAAGCGTGTCGAAGATCGCGCTCTCGCGCTGCCTGATCGATTCCGCCGCCACGCGAATCTCTGGCGCGAGCGGCAATTCCATGAATTCACCACTCAGTTTTAAAAAACTTTCACGCGATTGCTTATAGGCATCGATCAAATCGCGATCACCCGACACTGCGTAGAAACGCCCCGAGCGCTCCATTGCCAACGCAAGGCTCGCGAGTTGCCTCGCGTTCTGCGTCGCGGTGGCCGCGTTGTAAACCGCTTTGCGGCTTTGCTCGGAAAGTCGCTCAATGGCGAGCGCGCTCGAAATCAGTCCGCCGATCAGCGGCAACGTGACGATAAAAAATCCGATGAGAAGCAAGCCCAGAAACGACCCGGGATAACGGAGTTCCGGCATTGAGAAGCCGGTTTGTGTTTTGCTCATCTTGGATGTGGGCGCTTGTAATTCCATATCTCATTTACTACTACTGTCATCCTGAGCGACGCGAAGGATCTTGTCATGACGAGATCCTTCGCGTCGCTCAGGAAGACATTTCACTTTTGAAATGGAAGTGCAAC
>JANOKK010000861.1:0-5243 GCA_031419255.1 Betaproteobacteria bacterium | reverse complement strand
CCGAAGGAAAACTCACCACCCTCACCGGCGTGCCGCCCGGCGGCTGGTTCGGCGAAGGATCACTCCTCAAAGACAAGCTGCGCAAATACGACATCATGGCGCTGCGCGCAAGCCACATCGCCTATATGCCACGCGCCACGTTTGAGCGTCTGCTCGACAGCAACCTCGGTTTCAATCGCTTCTTGCTGGTACAAATAAACGAGCGGCTGGGCCAATTCATCACCCTCGTAGAGAGCGAGCGATTGTTGGAGCCCGATTCACGCGTAGCGCGGTCGCTTTCGTTACTATTCAACCCGGTCTTGTATCCCGGCATCGGCCGCCAACTGCAAATTTCGCAGGAAGAGATTGGCCTGCTATGTGGTGTCTCGCGCCAGCGAGTGAATCAGGCGTTGCAGGTGTTGGAAAAGGCCGGCGTGCTGCGGCTGGAATATGGCGGCGTGACGGTGAATGATCTGCAGGGGTTGCAGGGGTATGGTGCATGAGTGGTGCTGGTCAAACACCAGAACTGGTGCGGCGTTTCAAGACTTTTAGGCTGTGAATGCGCGCCAGTGCTTGCGTTTCGCTTATTCACACCCGCATCGTCGCCCTGACGATTCCGCCCTCAACCGCCACTGCTTGCACCGCCACCAATTCCGCCAACATCCGCGCCGCGAGTTCATCATTCGTCCCTTGCAAAAATTCTTCGCGCAGCCGTCGATAGACCGGCACTGAATGGAGGTACGCGGCAACGTCATCGACCTTCATCACGCCTTTGTCGAGCAGTGCAAACACGAACAGGCTCTTGGCAACATGGCGGGCATTTTTCTGCGGGTCTTTTGCGAGCGCGGTTAATTTTCCGCGCGCATCCTGGAGCGATTTGGCGACATCGGCAAATGGCGCACCGTGGCCGGGAACCACAATGGCAGGGGCAAGTTTTTCAATGATGTTCAACGCTTCCTGCGCGGCTTGCATGGTCGCGTCGTGCGGGGAGACATTAGCCGCCTCCGGCCACACGAAACCAAGGCCGCGTTCCCATAACGCGTCACCGGTGATCAAAATGCGCGGGCCGGGTGCAAAGTAAATCAGCGCATCCATGTCGTGGCCAGGTGCTGCGTGTGCCTGCCATTGCAAGCCGCCCGCATCGAAGCTGTCACCTGTCGCGATCGTATCGTCGAACGCGAATTCTTCCGCGTACTGATCCATTTCCTCGGCCCAGCAACTCTGTTCGGTCCACGGCACCACGTGTTTGACTTCGCCGGCAGGAATTGTGACGCGGCAATGGAACTTCGCCCGAAACGCACGATTGCCGCCCATGTGGTCACTGTGGCAATGGGTATTGATGAGCCAGTGCAGCGGCGCGTGGTCGAGCGCCTTGGCGACGTATTCAATCGTTGTATTAGCGTGACGGCCATAGCCGCTATCGATCAACACATTCTTACCGGAGCCAGACAGCACAATTTGATTGCAATTCAGCCAGCCGCGCTCGATGACGGTGACACCGGGGCCGAGTGAATGGTAAATGGCAGACATATAATCGGCTGATGAACTCATCCACAAATGGTAGCACCGCAGCGTTGCCCGCAGCGCTTGATGGCGTGCGCATCGTCAGCATCGCGCTCAATTTGCCGGGGCCGGCGTGCGTGCGACGGCTGGCGGATTTCGGCGCGACCGTCATCAAGATTGAACCACCGGATACACTCGGCGGCGACCCGATGCGTGAATACGCGCGCGGCTACTATGATGAATTGCATCGGGGTGTGGAAGTTCATACGCTCAATTTGAAGTCCGATGAGGGACGATTGGCGTTGGACAATTTTCTGGCGACGGCGGATATGTTGATCACTTCGCAACGCGAGGCGGCGCTTGAGCGGCTTTCACTCGGTTGGGACGCACTGTCGGCGCGTTTTCCGCGTCTCTGTCATGTTGCCATTGTCGGCTCCGATGCCGGCAACGATGCGGGCCATGATCTAACCTACATCGCCGCAGCCGGGTTGGCGACGCCGCCGCATATGCCGACCACATTGATTGCCGATTTGGCCGGGGCGGAGCGCGCCGTGAGTGCTGCGTTTGCGGCGTTGCGAATGGTGCGGCACACCGGACGCGGAACGCGAATCGTGGTCTCGCTTGCCACCGCCGCGCACGCCTTCGCCAGACCGCACAGACACGGACTCACGCGCGCGGGCGGCCTCCTTTCGGGTGGGCATCCCGGCTATAATTTTTATCAGGCGCGCGACGGCTGGGTGGTGTTGGCGGCACTGGAACCGCATTTTGCAGCGCGCGTACAAGCCGCATCAATGGTCGAATTTACGCCCACCGCACTGACCGACTTTTTTCGCCAACACGACGTAGATCATTGGGCCGAATGGGCCGCGCAACACGACATTCCATTGGCGACCCTCCCCTCTTCTTCAACTTCGTCAAAGTAAAAAATGCAAATCAAAAATTCAACGTTTCTCATCAGTGGTGGCGGCTCCGGCCTCGGTGCTGCGACCGCGCGCCTGCTGGTTTCCAACGGAGCAAATATCATCATCGCCGACATCAACAAGGATGCCGGCGAGAAAATGGTGGCGGAACTTGGAAGTCACGCGCGCTTTCAGGAAACCAATGTCTGCGACGAAGCGAGTGTGCAGGCAGCGGTCGGTCTTGCGATGTCCGCATTTGGCAGCCTGCATGGTGCCGTCAACTGCGCCGGTGTGGCACCCGGTGAGCGCGTGGTCGGGAAAAACGGCCCACACTCGCTGGCAAATTTTCGCCGCGCAGTGGAAATCAACCTGATCGGCACCTTCAATGTCATCCGGCTCGCTGCACACGCGATGTCCACCCAAACGCCCAACGCATCGGGCGAACGCGGCGTCATCATAAACACGTCATCGGTCGCGTCGTTCGAAGGCCAGATCGGCCAAGCCGCCTACGCGTCCTCCAAAGCCGGCGTGAACGGCATGACACTGCCCATCGCCCGCGAATTCGCCAAGCTCGGCATCCGCGTAATGACGATCGCGCCCGGCATTTTCGATACGCCGATGTTGCAAGGCATGTCGGATGAAATTCGCGCGTCGCTCGGCGCGCAGATTCCGTTTCCCTCGCGGCTGGGTCGGCCGGATGAATATGCGGCGCTGGCGAAGCACATCATTGAGAATGAAGTATTGAATGGGGAAGTGATTCGACTGGATGGGGCGATTCGGATGGGGGCTAAGTAAAAGTGCATGCATGAATGCAACGAATGATCTCGTTGCCCGCTGGCCTGTTTGGCGGCCACGAAGACATCACCGCGTCGGATAGAACATAAATTAAAAGCAGCCAAACCAACCGATTTTAGGACCGAGCCTCTCCCCGTCCGACGAACTGTGATTCCGATGAGCCGGGTGTTCTCGCAGCAAGAAACGATGCGAATCCGCAAGGGTCTTGTCCCTCAGCAGATGGAGGACAAGTGGTTTATCTACTGGGAAAACGATAATCTGTACTTTCATCGCAGTTGGACAGGAATCTGCATATATGTCGCCCATTTCGCTACCGATACAGCCGGTAGTAAGTTGAATCAAGTTCAAGTGAATCGAGACCCCGAGCAATACAACGAAACGAGTGAAGAACTGGATGCGAGAATGATCTCGTACTTGGTGGATGTTCTTCTGTTACATAGAAATGTTGAGTTTCCAGTTGAGGAACCATCTGCTGAGAAGCAGGCACTCGTAAATTGGAGCCATGTTGGACGGGCCATGTTTGGACAACATCCCAACGAAGAACGCGTCGCCACCCGATGCGCACGAACAAACACTAAGCGACCGAGTGACCGAACATTTACTTTGGACGAACGGGGCACGATGAGACTCACTAAGATTGATCGCAACAGTCTTAACGCTCGGCAAAAGGAAATCTTTAATTTCCAGAAGGTTTCAGGATTACTTGCTGACTACGGGTTCAACTGCATCAAGCTAGCTGATGACTGGCAAGGAGCAGACTTTCTCGCGTATCACAAAGATGGGATCGACACGCTGAAGGTACAGTTAAAATCGAGGCTTACAATCGCCAAAAAATACCAAGGCAAAGTTTTATATTTGGCATTCCCGCATCAGGAACACTGGTATCTGGTTGAGCACGACACACTTATCGAAATTGTAGGTCGACACACAATTTGGCTCAATACTGAATCGTGGATTAAGAATGGGGGATATCACTCGGCAGCGCCAAGTGCGCAGTTGATGCAAAGTCTTGCTGAGTACAAATTATGAGTGCGTTAAACACTACGCTAAATCAGACCTGTACATATGTTTGTGCGGGTCGATTTACGCCAAGTCAGAAGTGATGGATCTATCCGCTACGTCGGCAGAAAGACTCAGTGCCATGGGCTTCCGCAAGTGTGGCGAATGGCAGCTGCAAAATGGCAAGCTCAAATGCGTTCTCACCGACAATGCAGCCGCGCCAAACGTACTCTATGCGTTCATCTCTGAGAATACTGTTTTCTATGTTGGCAAGACAGTGAGTTCCTTGAAAAAGCGTATGTACGGCTATCAAAATCCAGGAGCAACACAGTCTACAAACATCAAAGGCAATAAGTTCATTCAAGTTGCACTTTCCACTGGAAAAATCGTCGAAGTCCATGCACTCCCAGACAGCGGCCTTCTTTACTACGGTGGCTTCCATGTAAACCTTGCGGCAGGCCTTGAAGACAGCTTGGTCGCCGGACTCAAACCGAAGTGGAACAAAACAGGAACGTGACTTCTACGGCGGCAATCAACCTTACTCTTCGCTGTCGCCTTGCACCGCTGTTCAGAGAGCGCAGCCTCGATGAAACGCAGCTTAGTCGAGGTACATACTCGGTATCTTCGTCATTTGGGAAAATTAATTCCGCCTTGTTCATTTCTAGAATCCTTGGTTCGGCTTGCGAAACGGTGGCCCAGAATGGGATCGGGTTGACCCAAATCACACGCGCTATACTTTTACTTCGCAAGGAGGTCATCTCATGAAAAAAGTCAGCTTCACTTATTGGCGTGACGGGAAGTATTACCTCGGCTTTCTTAATCAATATCCTGACTATCAGACGCAGGCTACTACCAAGAACGAACTAACCGAGAATCTGACCGAGCTTCTGAAAGACATTGAATCTCGCGAGGTGCCCTACATCCGCAAGGTGGAAGAACTCCTGGTCGCGTAAGTGAAGAGACGCGAGCTAATCAAGGCACTCGAAGAGATGGGCTGTAGCCTGATCCGCCATGGCGGTCGGCACGATTGGTATACAAACCCCAGCACATAGCAATCCCAGCCTGTGC
>JANOKK010000860.1:0-1420 GCA_031419255.1 Betaproteobacteria bacterium | reverse complement strand
CCATGTTTGACCGGGTTGAAATGGATGTAGTCAACGTGTCGCGTGTAATCGATTTCATCTTTGATCGTATGTTCCCAGAACCGGCGCTGCCAGATTCCGCGTTCGCCCTTATCTTTGCGGCTTTGGGAAACAGGTTCACTTTGCTCTACCGAACGCGAGAACATCGTCTTGATCAATCGCCAACGAAGCGGGAAGTCACGATCCTCGGAAGGTAGCGTCAATATTGCATGCAGGTGGTCGGGCATGATGACGATTGCGTCCGTCGTAAATGGATGGCGGGCGTTGACGTAGCGAAACGCAGCGCGCAAATGATCGATGTGATCCGTGAGCAATGACGTTGAGCGATTTACAAGATTAACCGTGAAGAAAAAAGTGCCGCCCGCCACGAAGTTGCGTCGGTAGTTAGTCATGATGGCGCACGATCGATGGGTATCGCTATGCTCCACCCATCCTGCATTTGACTTCGTAGGATGGGTGGAGCGCAGCGATACCCATCATATTCATCAATACCTCGCACTCCCCGGCGTCCGCGGAAACGGAATGACGTCGCGCACATTCGCGAGCCCCGTAATGTACGAAACCGTCCGCTCAAAACCCAGCCCAAATCCCGCATGCGGCACGGTGCCGTAGCGTCGCAGATCGCGATACCAGCCGTAATGCGCGGGATCGAGTCCGCATTCGATCATGCGTTTGTCGAGTACCGCCAATCGTTCTTCACGCTGCGAGCCACCGATGATTTCGCCGATGCCGGGTGCCAGCACGTCCATCGCCGCGACAGTCTTCTCGTCATCCGACAGGCGCATGTAAAACGCCTTGTTCTCCTTCGGATAATTCATCAACACTGTCGGGCCATTGACATGTTTTTCGGCAATGTAGCGTTCGTGTTCGGATTGCAGATCGATGCCCCACTTGACCGGGTATTCGAATTTTTCCTTGGCGCTCTCCAGCACGCGAATCGCGTCGGTGTAATCCATGCGCACGAATTCGGCTTTGACGATTTGTTCGAGTTTCGCGATCAATCCTTTTTCAATCCGCTCCTCAAAAAACGCCATGTCGTCGGCGCGCTCGGAAAGCACCGTGGTGATGATGTATTTCAACATTGCCTCGGCCAGCGACGCGTTATCGCTCAAATCGGCAAAAGCAATTTCCGGTTCGATCATCCAGAATTCAGCCAGGTGGCGCGAGGTGTTGGAATTCTCCGCGCGGAAGGTCGGGCCAAAGGTGTAGACCTTCGAGAGCGCCATGCAATATGTTTCCACATTGAGCTGTCCCGACACCGTGAGGAACGCTTCGCGGCCAAAAAAATCCTGCGTGAAATCAACTTTGCCATCGGGCGTTTTCGGCAGGTTCATCAGGTCCAAAGTTGACACGCGGAATAATTCTCCTGCGCCTTCCGCGTCCGACGCAGTGATGATCGGCG
>JANOKK010000859.1:0-2950 GCA_031419255.1 Betaproteobacteria bacterium | reverse complement strand
GGCCTTGCCGACGGTATCGAAAAAATTGCACGCGAACGGCAGCCTATGGATTTCATGGCCGAAAAAAACGTCGAATTTATTTGTCGATCTCACCGAAGACGGCATCCGTGCCATCGTCCTGCCAACCGGATTGGTCGATGTGAAAGTCTGCGCGATCAATGAGGACTGGTCAGGATTGAAATTGATGGTGCGCAAAGAGCTGCGTGGCAAGTGGAATGTTTGACCATTCCGCTCCCCACAACATACTGTCATTCTGAGCGCAACGAAGAATCTTCCCGGTCCAAAGCAGGGCTCACGCAGATTGCCGGGATTCTTCACTGCACTCAGAATGACAACAAAATGGAAACACGCCAATGACACTGAAAGCCAATGTCGCCATCATCACCGGTGCTTCCACCGGCATCGGTGAGGAGCTCGCGTATCGGCTCGCACATCAGGGCGCGCATCTGGTGCTTACGGCAAGACGAATCGATGAATTGAATCGCGTCGCCGAGAAAGTCCGCGCGATCGGTGTCGGCAGCGGCACAAGGGTCATTACCGTTTCTGCCGATGTCGCCAAACCCGACG
Source organism: Betaproteobacteria bacterium (assembly GCA_031419255.1). GTDB lineage: Bacteria > Pseudomonadota > Gammaproteobacteria > Burkholderiales > Usitatibacteraceae > UKL13-2. The sequence continues at coordinate 2,383 of JANOKK010000859.1, read as the reverse complement.
ATTGCAAGAAAATTATTGACGCCGCGATGCAAGAATTCGGCCGCATCGATACGCTGGTGTGCAACGCCGGCATGACCATGTGGGCCAAGTTTGCCGATATTCAGGATGTGAGCATTCTTGAACGCATCATGCAGGTCAATTATCTGGGTGCCGTGTATTGCACGCATCACGCACTGCCGCATCTGATCGCAGCAAAAGGCCGCATCGTCGGTGTCGCCAGTTTGACCGCACTCATCGGCGTACCGACGCGCACCGGCTACGCCGCGAGCAAGCATGCGATGCGCGGTTTCTTCGATTCACTGCGCATTGAACTTGCGGAAACCGGCGTCAGTGTAACGATGATTTATCCCGGCTTCGTCGCCACCGGCATCCGCGAAAACGCCACGGGACCCGACGGCAAACCCGCCAAAATCGATCCCGTCAATCAGGACGATGTGATGAGTGTTGCCGACTGCGTGTCGTTGATGGTGCCCGCGATTGAAGCGCGCAAACGCGAAGTGGTGATGACCTTGAAAGGGAAAATCGGGCAGTGGGTCAAGTTGATTGCGCCGGGGATGACGGACGCGATGGCGAAGAAGGCGGTGGAGGGGAATCGGAAATATGTTGAGCAGAAATGAACTGTTCACACATAGCGAAAAAAGATGAACTACAAGCACTGACGGGGTGCTACGAGGTTAAATGCTCCGAACGCCTCGCCAGATATAGTGTTTGCCATTTGGTTGCTTCGCCGGAATGACGAAATATTGGGGTTTATAGAGGTACCCCTTTGCGCGCCAGGAAAATTCGCGCCACCTTAGCTCACAAACAACCGCAACTGCCGCCGCGCCTCCCGCACTGGCGCAAAACTCTCGCGATGAATTTCGCATGGCCCGACGCGGTACAACGCTTCAAGATGCGCGCGCGTGCCATAACCTTTGTGTTTTGCGAATCCGTATTGCGGAAAGCGCAAATCCCATTCGCGCATGTCGTCATCGCGCGCGGTTTTGGCGAGAATTGACGCGGCGGAAATTTCGGCGATCGTGCGGTCGCCTTCGACGATCGCGCGGCTAGGTATCGCGACGCGTGGCACATGCAGTCCATCCACCAGTACTTCATCGGGACGCCGTGACAATCCTTCGACTGCGCGCTTCATGGCGAGCAATGTGGCCTGAAGAATATTGATCGCGTCGATTTCCACAACACTCGCGGAGGCGACACAGTAGGCAAGCGCATAGCTCTTGATCTCGGCGGCCAGAATCTCGCGGCGGCGCGGTGAAAGCAGTTTGGAGTCCGCGAGTCCTTTGATAGGATGGCGCGAATCCAGTATCACCGCAGCGGCGAACACGGCACCGGCCAACGGGCCACGACCGGCTTCATCGACACCGCACCGGCAAATCACCACCGGCGATGCGTGGTCAGGCCGCCGTCGCGATCCCATCGTGCGCTCGAAGGTACGGTCTGAGCGCGTCCCTCACTCGATCTCCGTTGTTGACTGCGAGCGAGGCGTGAATCTCACCAAAGCGCGCGCGCAAGGCGTCCGATGCATCGCGATGTTTCAGCCAATTGCCGAGTGCGCGGGCGAGATTTTCCGGTGTCGCGTCGTCCTGCAATAGTTCCGGCACCAGCCACTCGCCGGCGAGAATATTTGGCAGGCCAACATACGGCAGGTAGGCTTTTTTCTTCATCAGGCGATAGGTGGTCGCGGAGAGGCGATAGGCGATGACGTGCGGGCAACGCAATAGCGCGGCCTCCAACGTCGCAGTGCCGCTTGCGACCAAGGCGACATCGGCGGCCGCCAATGCAAAATTGGCGTGGCCAAACAGAACCTGCATCGGCAGATCCTGCGCGCCCAATTTCCATCGCGCCTGCTCGAACATGTCGCGGGTCTCGCGTGTGGTCAGCGGCACCAGGAATTTGGCGGTGGGAAACGCACGGTGCAGGCGCTTTGCTGTCTCGATGAACAACTCGGCGTGATAATCCAGCTCGCTTTGACGGCTGCCGGGCAGCAGTGAAATGATCAAGTCGTTGGGCTTCAGGCGTAATTGCACACGCGCATTGTCACGCTGCGGTGTCTGCGGAATTTCATCGGCCGTGGGATGCCCGACGAATGTCGCCGGAATACCGGCCTTCTCGTAAATGGCGGGCTCGAAGGGAAACACCGTCAGCATGTGATCGACGGCCTCTTTGATTTTTCCGATGCGCTCACCCCGCCACGCCCAAATCGACGGGCTCACATAATGTACCGTCGGAATCCCCGCGTGCTTCAACTTCTTTTCGAGACCCAGATTGAAATCCGGCGCGTCGATGCCGATGAATAACGCAGGGCGTTCCTTCAACAAGCGTTTGCGTAAGCCATCGCGGATGCCAGCGATTTCGCGGTAACTTTTCAACACTTCAATGTAGC
>JANOKK010000858.1:0-13492 GCA_031419255.1 Betaproteobacteria bacterium | reverse complement strand
GCTGCACGCAACCGCGCAGGATCGCGGCGCGTAGCCTCGCCACCCGGCTCGCGAAAGAGTTGGGTGCGGCCGGCGCGCAGGCAGTCGGTTTCAAGATTCGCTTCAATGATCGCAGCAACGAAAACACGTTCGTGAAGATCATGACCGACGGCATTCTGCTCGCGGAAACCCACTCCGATCGTAGTTTGCGCGCGTACGACACGCTGATCATCGATGAAGCGCATGAACGCAGTTTGAACATCGATTTTCTGTTGGGTTATGTGAAGCAATTGATGGTGAAGCGGCCAGATTTGAAGATCATCATCTCGTCGGCCACGATCGACCCGCAGCGCTTTTCAAAACACTTTGACGATGCGCCGGTGATTGAAATATCCGGCCGCACCTATCCGGTTGAAGTGCGCTATCGCCCCGAACATTTTCTCGATGATGCCGAAGATGCGGTGCCGATCGAAGATGCAGTGGTGAAAGCGATCGACGAAATTTTTCACGAAACGCACGAAGGCGACGTGCTGGTGTTCCTGCCGGGCGAGCGCGAAATCCGCGAGTGCGATGAAGCACTGCGCAAGCATCATCCCGCGCACACCGAAGTGCTGCCGCTCTACTCGCGCTTGTCGAACGCCGAGCAGGATCGGGTGTTTCAATCGTCCAATCGGCGGCGCATCGTGCTCGCCACCAACGTCGCCGAAACATCATTGACGGTGCCGGGTATTAGATACGTCGTCGATGCGGGTGTGGCGCGCATCAACCGTTACAGCGCGCGCAGCAAGATCAATCAATTGCAGATCGAGCCGATTTCGCAAGCCTCGGCGCAACAGCGTTCGGGCCGCTGTGGACGGGTGGCGAGCGGCATTGCGGTGCGCTTGTATAGTGAAGAAGATTTCAACGCTCGGCCGCTGTTCACCACGCCGGAAATCCTGCGCACCTCGCTCGCCGACGAGATTCTGCGCATGAAGTCGCTCGGCCTCGGCGACGTGCAGGATTTTCCGTTCATCGAGCCGCCGAGTCCGCGCATGGTCGAAGACGGCTATCGGCAATTGTTTGAATTGGGCGCCGTCGATGACGACAAGGCGTTGACGGCGATCGGCTGGAAACTGGCGAAGTTTCCGGTCGATCCGGCAATTGCGCGCATGCTGCTTGCGGCAGAGCGCGAAGCTTGTTTGGCCGAGGTACTGAAAATAGCATCGGCCTTGTCGGTGCAGGATCCGCGGTTACGGCCCCACGACAAACAACAGGAAGCGGCGGTCGCCCACGAAAAATTCGCGCATCCACAATCGGAATTTCTGGCGTTCGTCAACATATGGGCATTTTTTGACGAGGCGTTGAAGCACAAGAAATCGCATCGCAAATTCGATCAACAATTGCATGCGAGTTTTCTTTCGCCACTCAGGATGCGCGAGTGGCGCGACGTGCATTCGCAATTGGCCGAGTTGGTCGCGGCACATGGGATGCATGTCAACAGCGTGCCGGCGAAATATGAGTCGGTGCATCGCGCGCTGCTCACCGGGCTCATTGGCAACGTCGGCACCAAAGGCCCGGACGGTGACCATTATCTCGGCACGCGCGGCCTCAAGTTCCAATTGCCGCGCCGCAATCAACAGCACGCCGCGCAAAAGGCCACGCGCATGAAATGGGTGATGGCCGCCGAATTGACCGAAACCACACGCATCTACGCGCGCACGGTCGCCTCGATCGAGCCCGAGTGGATCGAGCAACTCGCTGCGCATCTGGTCACGCGCACGCATTTCGAACCGCATTGGGAACGCAAGAGTGGGCAAGTGGTGGCGTTCGAGCAGGTGTCGATTTATGGCTTGATCATCAATCCGCGAAAGCGCGTGCACTACGGCGCGATCAATCCGGTGGAAGCGCGCGAGATTTTCATTCGGCAGGGTTTGGTCGCGGGCGAGGTCGATACCCACGCGAAATTTCTGCACCACAATTTGAAATTGATCGATGACATCGAAGACATCGAAGCCAAGGCGCGCCGCCAGGACGTGCTGATCGACGACGACGACATGTATGCGCTCTACGACGCAGCAATTCCGGCGGATGTGGTCAATATGGCCGGATTCGAAAAGTGGCGGCGCGAGGCCGAGAAGAAAACGCCCGGCGTACTGGAATTCACGCGCGAGCAATTGATGCGTCGCGGGGCTGCCGAAATCACGTTCGAGTTGTTTCCGAAATCGCTCAAGCATCGTGGCGCCGTGTTTCCGCTCGCCTACCGCTTCGAGCCCTCACACATCATGGATGGCGTTACCATCACGCTGCCGGTGGCGGTGTTGAATCAGGTGAACGCCGCGCGTTTCGAGTGGCTGGTGATGGGCATGCTGCGCGACAAAGTCACCGCACTCTTCAAAACCCTGCCGCAAAAAATCCGCAGCCAGATCGTGCCGGTGCCGGATACCGTGAGCGAATTCATCGGCCACACTCATCAACGCGAAGGCATGAACGATCTTTCGGCCGCCGAAATGCCGCTGATCGATGCGATGGCGAAGTTTCTCCGCGATGTAAAACGCATGGATGTCGCGGCGGACGCGTGGGACATGGCGCGTCTGCCGCCGCATTTGCGGATGAATTTTCGCATCGTCGATGCCGATGGAAAAGAGCTCGCAATGGCGCGCGACTTCAACGCGCTGAAGCTGCAATTCACCGATGCATCGCGCAAGGTTTTTTCCACCTTGCATCGCAATCGCCTTGAGCGTGACGACATCGTCAAATGGGTTTTCGAGCCGCTGCCGGAGACGATCAATTTCGAGCGCAACCAGATTCGCTACGACGGCTACCCCGCGCTGGTGGACCGCGAAACATCGGTGTCGATCAAAATTTTCGATGAATTGCAAGCCGCCAAACACAGCCACCGGCGCGGCCTCACACGGCTTTTCATGCTGGAAATGGCCGAGCAATCCAAGTTCACCGAGCGCGGCATCAAGTTGTCGCCTGTGTCCGCGTTCCAGTTTGTACATTATTTTCCCGAGACCAAGAATCACACGCAGGACGCGATGAAAACCGAGCTGGTATTCGCCGCATTCGCCGGTACGATGGTCGATACAGCAGCGACAGAAATTCGCGATGAATCCGCTTTCAACGCCGCGCGTGTGGCGGGAAAGCCGAAGCTCTCCGCCAATGCATTGGCGGTGACGCAGGCAACGGAAGAATCATTTGCCGCGACCGCTGAGATCCGCAAGTTGTTGAACGAACGCTACGTCAAAACCTGGGAACACATCGGCCCGGAAATTGAGGATCAATTGCAACACTTGTTTCAACCGGAATTTTTGCGCGATGTGCCGATGACGCAATTGCTGCATTACCCGCGTTATTTGAAGGCCATCGTTTTGCGACTTAACAAAGCAAAAGGCGGCACGATGGAACGCGACCTCGAACATTCAAAAGCGATTCGTCCGCTATGGCAGAGCGCGTTGAAGATGAAGGATTGGCTGGAACCGAAAGCGGCAGAATATCGCTGGATGATCGAGGAATTGCGCGTGTCGCTGTATGCGCAAGAATTGCGCACGCCGATGCCGGTGAGTGTCAAGCGGGTGACGAAGGCGTGGGAGGAATTGGCAGGTCGTTGAGATGGCAACGTGTTGTAGGATGGGTGGAGCGTAGCGATACCCATCAATGATGCACATGGACATGATGGGTATCGCTGCGCTCCACCCATCCTACTTGCTTGCACGCCGAAAATTCATCGCCCTCCCTTTAAAAAGGAAGGAGTCAGTTCGCGATGCGCGATCGCTCGCTTCGTACAATTGCCGGAAACGTATGTCACCCATGAATTCAAAATCGATTCACCGCGTCGCCACCCGCATGGCGCACATCGCCCCCTTCGAGGTGATGGAAATCCAGACCGCCGCGCGCGAACTTGAGCGGCTAGGTCATGATGTGATCCACATGGAAATCGGTGAGCCCGATTTCAACACGCCGAAGCCGATTGTCGATGCGGCGATTGCCGCATTGAATGAAAAGCCGATGTTCTATACCTCGGCCCTCGGCATTCAACCATTGCGCGAAGCCATTGCCGCGTTCTACCAACGTAAATATCGCGTCACTGTTTCGCCGGAGCGCATCATCGTCACCGCCGGCTCAAGTGCCGCGTTGTTGCTGGCGTTAGGCGTTTTGCTTAATGATGGCGATGAAGTCTTGATGGCGGATCCCGGCTATCCGTGCAATCGTCATTTTGTGCGGACTTTTGGCGGTATCGCAAAGACGATTTCCGTCGGGCCGGACAACGCGTACCAATTGTCGGCAGACGATATCGGCACACATTGGAGTTCGCGAAGTGTGGCGGCGTTGGTGGCGTCTCCATCGAACCCGACCGGCACCTTGATTGCGCCCGACGAACTGACGCGAATCCACAACGAAGTCAACGCGCATGGTGGCACGCTGATCGTCGATGAAATTTATCAAGGGCTCACATACGGCGTGGCGCCTTCAACGGCGCTGTCCATTGGCGACGATATTTTTGTCGTCAACAGTTTCTCAAAATATTTTCAAATGACCGGCTGGCGACTTGGCTGGCTGGTGGCACCACTCGCCTATGTGCGCGATATCGAAAAGCTCGCGCAGAATTTATTCATTTCCGCATCCGCACCCGCCCAGTACGCGGCGTTGGCCGCATTCAATCCAGAGACCATTGGGATTCTGGAAGCACGACGTGCGGAACTCGAGACACGGCGCGATTTTCTGCTGCCTGCCTTGCGTTCAATTGGATTCAACGTGCCGGTGGTGCCGCAGGGTGCGTTCTACATTTACGCGGATTCGTCACAAATTGCTACCGACAGTTTTGAACTTTCGCGCAGAATATTGCGGGAAGCCCATGTCGCGTTGACGCCGGGCAAAGACTTTGGCGATAGCGCACCGGCGCAACATATTCGCCTTGCCTACACGCAACCTGTAGGGCGTTTGGCCGAGGCGGTTGCGCGCATGGCGAAAGTGATTCGCGGCTAGTTTGACAATGGGAGAACGAGATGAACGTGATGAAATTTGCCGGTCGATTAGTCGCAGCCATGGCATTGCTGCTCGCCAGCACGGTGGGTCATGCAGAAGAGCGCGCGATTAACGAAAGAATTACCGTCAAGGCCAATGTCGATGATGTCTGGAAAGCGTGGACGACGACCGAAGGCATCAAGTCATTTTTCGCACCCGATGCGAAAGTCGACTTAAAGGTTGATGGACCGTTTCAGGTCTACATGAATCCATTTGCGGAAGCGGGAATGAAAGGCGCAGATGACATGCGCATTATCGGTTTTCAAGACAAGAAAATGCTGTCCTTCAATTGGAACGCTCCGCCTTCATTGCCTGAGGCGCGCAAGCAACGCACGGTGGTCATTGTGCGATTCATCTCACGCGGCGACGCGATTACGGATGTGACCATTCACCACGTCGGCTGGGGCGAAGGCGGTGAATGGGATAAGGCTTACGACTATTTGGCGAAGGCCTGGCCGAACGTGCTGAAGAATTTGCAAAAGCGTTTTGATACCGGCCCCGTCGATTGGAAGCCGTGGCTGGATCGCTTGCGCGCACCGCCTGCCGCGCCAAAGGTTGAGAAAAAATAACGCAGGTCGTCAAAAAATAAATCGCGCAAAATCAAACGCGATCATCCTCGCCGATGTCCTCATTCCATACATCGGGATTTGCGGCGATGTATTTGGCAAGCAACTCTTCGCATTCGCTCGAGTTCATTTCGATCACGTTGACACCGCGTTCGCGCAACCAATCCATGCCGCCGCGAAAGTTCTTCGATTCGCCGACGATGACGGTGCCAATGCGAAACTGCACGATCAACCCGCAGCAATACCAGCACGGCGCGAGCGTGGTGACCATGGTCTTGTCGCGATAAGTGCGTTGCCGGCCCGCCTTGCGAAAGGCGTCGGTTTCGCCGTGTATTGAAGGATCGTTTTCCTGCACGCGGCGATTGTGACCGCGACCGAGCAATTCGCCGTTCCCCCCAAACAGCGCCGCGCCAATCGGGATGCCGCCCTCGGCGAGGCCCGCGCGCGCCTCGTCGATGGCGGTTTGCAGCATCGCCGCGTGGTCGATTTTCTCGGTCATTGTGAACGTCACCAAATGTTTAAGTTTCAGACGCTGTCATCCTGAGCGCAGCGAAGGATCTCGTTGCAACCAGATCCTTCGCGATGCTCAGGATGACATTACATTATTGAAATGGAATTGGAATGAGATACCGTTCGCCCTGAGCTTGTCGAAGGGCTGGATGCACGAGCGCTTCGACAAGCTCAGGGCGAACGGATTTAATTTGAACCAGCCCCGTCACGTTCGATCGATAGTGCCGGGCACCTTCAACCGCTCCGCCGCCGTCGCCCGCATCCCCGATGCTTCATACAACGTCCCCGCCCGTCCCAACCCAAATGCCGGCATGTTCACATAAATATTTTCGTACGTGCTGGAAGATGCGAGGTACGACTCGTGCCACACGCCGACCGAACCATTGAGGCCGACCGCCTTGTTGAACGCGCGCCATGCAGGCAGGTGCGCCGCATCGCGGTTCTTGGCGTACGCGAGCAATTGATCCATCGAGCGCCAGTATTGCACCATGATCGTGGTGCGCGATGTCCACATTTCCGCATGCAGAAAACCCAATTCCGGTTTCGCGTAAAGCTCTTTGATCATGCGCGGCATGGCCGACGCCACCGGCCACCATTTGTGGATTTTCAGTGGTTGATTGATGCGCATGCCGATAAGAAATACCACGAAGTCGCCATCCATTCGGGCGGCCAGCCGTTGAGTGTGAATCATGTTCGATCCTCCTTTCCGCTTAGTGCCGCACTGTCGTAAATTCAAACCACGGCTCAACGTGCATCAATCGCAATTTTGCCTCCAACTTTTGCCGAACATCCGGCCATTCCGAATCGATGATGCTGTATCGAATCGAGTTCCGCTTGCGCCCGTCCGGCATGATGCGCTCGTGGCGAATGATGCCTTCCTCCTTAGCGCCCAATCGCAAAATCGCGGCGCGCGAACGCTCATTCAATTCATCGGTGGTGAATTGCACGCGGATGCAGTGAAGCTCCTCGAACGCAAACCGCACCAGCAGGTATTTGCATTCCGTATTCACAAAAGTGCGTTGCCAGGAGGCACCGATCCAGCTGTGCCCGATTTCAAGCGAACGATTGGCCGCGTCCATGTTCCAGAACCGCGTCGAGCCGATCACCTGGCCGCTGTCGGCCATCACAATCACGAATGGATGCGCGGTTTCACCCGCCGCGAGTTGCAACGCCGCATCGATGTATCGCCCGATCGAAGCCGCATCGGGAACGACGGTCACTCTCAAGTTCCAGAGTTCGCCATCCTCTGCGGCCGCGACCAACTCATCCGCGTCTTTGGCGCGCATCGGACGCAACCACACGCGTCCGCCGCGAAGTGTGATCAATGTATTCCAGAAGGACATTTATTTCCGCTCGCAAACGTCATTTGCGGAATGTAGATTGCCGCGCGGGGAAACGCAATCAGCGCCGTACAACGCAAACTTCGCCCGCAAACATGAACGCCGCAACTGGCGCGGTAAGTGTGTTTGACGAGATAACAGCTCACGTGCGCCTTCCCCGCCCGCGCGGGACAACGGCCGTCGCGCGTGTTTGTCAACTCCATGTCGGAGCGCCTTCCCCGCCCGCGCGGGACAACGGATTGAATTTGATCACTTGCCTCTTTTCTGGTTTGAAGAAGGCCAAACCCCAGTACCAGCGAGGCGTTCGGCGGCTTTTTGCCCGAAACGGCGCGCCAGTGCGGGACATTGCCGGTCCGTCCGGTTTGCAAATCCGCGGCGATGTACGGCAATATTTCCCTTTCGCATCGCATGCGGGCTGGATACACTGAAAAAATAATACGCGCCTCGCATCGGAAATCGTGATGACCAGCGAGCTCAATTTGTTGGCCATGCTTGATATCGGGAGTGAGTGTCGGCTTTGAATACGCAACAGCAACCGCAGCCAGAAAAAAAATACGCTATCGCCGAATCGGGCAACGCGCGTGCACGCGTGAAGATCGCACGGATTGCTTCTATCATCATTGCCATCGCGCTGCCGTTGTGTTTCGCCCACACCGCCCACGCCGCGATCACCGCCATCGCCGCCGGCGATGGTCACACCTGCATGGTGATCGATGGCGGCGTGCAGTGCTGGGGCGGAAATGGCACAGGCCAACTCGGCAACAACAGCACCACGCCGAGTCTCATCCCGGTGCAGGCGATTCCGGCCGCGAGTGGCGCGACCGCCGTCGCGACGGGAGCTATCTACACCTGCGCGGTGGTCAACGGCGGCGTGCAATGCTGGGGCTCCAACACTTATGGGCAGGGCGGCAACAACAGCATGGCCGACAATAGCCTCGTGCCGGTGCAGGCGATCCCTGCCGGCAGCGGCGCGACCGACGTTTCCGCAGGATTCACCCATAGTTGCGCGGTGGTTGCGGGTGGCGTGCAATGCTGGGGCGATAACACCGATGGTCAGTTGGGCAACGGTGTCGTCAGCGCCACGCCGAGTTTGGTGCCGGTGCAAGCAATCGCACCCGGTAGTGGCGCGTCGGCCGTGGCGACCGACGCGCGCAGCAGTTGCGCGGTGGTCAATGGCGGCGTGAAGTGTTGGGGCGCCAATGAAAACGGTCAGATGGGCAACAACAGCACCACACCCAGCAGCATCCCGGTGCAAACGATTCCCGCCGCGAGCGGAGTGCAAAGTATTGCGGTGGGCGGCTTCCACAGTTGCGCGATGGTGAACGCAGGCGTGCAATGCTGGGGTTCGGGACTTTTTGGTCGCCTGGGAAACAACAGTCAGTTGAACAGCCTCGTGCCGGTGCAAACCATCTCGCCTGGAAGCGGCGTGACCCACGTCTCGGCGGCACCCTACGGCAGTTGTGCCGCCGTCAACGGCGGCGTGAAGTGCTGGGGCTACAACGGCCAGGGCCAGCTTGGCAATAACAGCCTCGTCGATAGTCTGGTACCGGTGCTGACAATGGTCGCGGGCAGCGGTGCGACCAATGTCGCGTCGGGGTTTTCCACGCACAGCTGCGCGCTCGCATTCGGCCAGGTGTTGTGCTGGGGCGGGAACGCTGCGGGTCAGCTTGGCTCCGGCACCACCACCTCGCGATTGGTACCGGCATACATTGTTGATCCCACAAGCGGACGCGGCCTGATTTCGGGCGGGGGACAATTTTCCTGCGCGGTGGTCAATGGTGGCGTGCAATGTTGGGGCGGCAACGCGGTGGGTCAACTCGGCGACAACTCCACCGTCCCTAGCCTCATTCCGATCCACGCGATCGCCGGCGGCAGCGGTGCCACCTATGTGTCGTCGAGCAATCTGCACACCTGCGCGGTGGTCAATGGTGGCGTGAAATGCTGGGGGAAGAACAATTACGGCCAGCTCGGCAACATGAGCATGATGGACAGCCCGGTGCCGGTTGAAGCCATCGCCGCCGGTAGTGGCGTGACTGCCGTCGCGGCGGGGAATTTTCACGCCTGTGCGCTGGCCAATGGCGGCGTGCAATGCTGGGGTTATAACGAGGAGGGCGCGCTGGGCAATGGCAATTTGGTGAATAGCCTGGTGCCGGTCCAGACCATTTCTGCGGCGAGCGGCGTCACCGCCATCGACGCCGGCAGCAAGCACAACTGCGCGATCATCCGCGCAGGCTTGACATGCTGGGGCGGAAATTCACAATATCAAATCGGCGCGGGTGCCGCCGCCCCCTTGATCGTCAACCTGCCCACGCAAATCATCGCCGCCGGTGGCAGCGTCGCCGCGATCGGCTTGGGCGTCAATCACAGTTGCGCGGTGGTCGGTGGTGGTGCGAAGTGTTGGGGCGGCAACTTCTCGGGCCAACTCGGTATCGGCGTTTCCGGTGGCGTCATCCCGGTGCCGGCGAACGTCATTTCGGTCGAGAGCGGCGCTTCCGCCGTGGCTGCCGGGGAATATCACACTTGCGCGGTGGTCAATGGCGGCGTGAAATGCTGGGGACGGGATCTTAGTGGCATTTTGGGCGTGGGGGCAACGGTGGGGTTCGCTCTTTCTCCCCAACAGACGATGTCTGCTGGCAGTGGTGCCACGGCGCTCTCGCTTGGCGGCTGCCATAGCATGGCAGTCGTCAATGGCACCGTGCAGTCATGGGGTTCGAACAACCGAGGGGAACTCGGTATCAACAGCTTCTATCCGCAGGTTGCGCCCAGCGATGACCCTTATTGCACCATTTCCAATTCCGGCGATCCAAATTTTCGCAATCAACCCGTGCCGACGCTTGACTCGCAGGCCAGCGGTTATTTGCGGCTCGACGGCGGGCGCACCTATCCGGTTGCATTCGCGTTCGCACCGCGCGTCGGTGTCGCACTCAATCAGGCGATCGATTCCAATCCCGTCACGGTCACCGGCATCACCAGTCCGGCGGCGGTGGTGGTGACGGGTGGGTTCGTGCGCATCAACAACGGCTTCTTCACGCCGGGCCCGGCGACGGCGAACAATGGCGACACCGTGACCGCGCGCGTGACCTCGTCGGCGGCCTACGATTCGGTGGTCAATGCCTCGGTGTTTATCGGTGGCCGGACATCGGCCTTCCAGGTCAAAACCCGCAGCGATCCCGCCGCCGCACCGGTAGCACCGGCGCTCGCGTTGGGTGAAGATTTTTCGATGCTGCTGTTGAGTAGCGGCGTAGTGTTGGCGGCGGGCAATGGCTCGGCCGGGCAGATGGGCAATGGCACCACGCAGAACGCGGCACGCTTCGGCGCGGTCTCGGGATTGACCGGCGTGCGGCGCATCGCGGCGGGCGGGCGGCACGCGTTGGCGCTCAGCCATGGCGGCGTGGTGTGGGCGTGGGGCTACAACTCGGTGGGGCAACTGGGCACGGGGGGAATCAGTTCGGGAGTCAATAGCATCTATCCGGTGCCGGCCGGTGTGAGCGGTGTTTCGGCCATTGCGGCGGGGCAATATCACTCGCTCGCATTGAAATCCGACGGTACCGTGTGGACTTGGGGATTCAACACCAGCGGCCAGCTCGGCGGCGATTGCATGTTGACCTCGCGCGCGGTTCCCGCACAAGTGGGCGGCCTCGCCAACGTAATCGCGATCGCGGCGGGTGCCCATCACTCGCTTGCAATTACCGGCGATGGCGCGCTGTGGGTGTGGGGGGCGAACGACAAGGGCCAATTGGGAGATGGCACCACGATCGCAACATGCGCGCCAGTGAAATTGAATTTGATCGCGAACGCAATCGCGGTTGCCGGCGGTGGCGCACATACGTTGGCGCTCACACAAAGCGGCGCGTTGTATGCGTGGGGTGCCAACGCTCGTGGGCAAGTGGGCGATGCGACCAATATCGACAAAAGCACGCCGACCCTGATCGGCTCCGGGTACACCGGCATTGCCGCCGGGCGCGAACACAGCTTCGCGTTGAAACTCGGCGGCACCGCGTTCGCGTGGGGTTTGAATGACGCGAGCCAACTAGGTGACGGCACACTCATCGATCGCAACGCGCCGACCGCGCTCGCCGACCAAAGCGGCTATGTGTCGATGGCGGGCGGCGGGCGGCACAGCGGCGCGATTACGCGTTTCGGCGAGGCGCTTCTGTGGGGTTACAACGCCGATGGCCAACTCGGCAATCGATCTTCCGGCACCACGCCGACGCCGATTTCCATTACCCCGGTTCGCGGCACGGTGCGCATACAAACCGTGGCCGGCTCGGCGGGATCGAGCACGCAACGCACCAGCCAGACCGGTGCGAATCGATTGATCTTGAAGGATCTTGATTACTTTGAAGGCGATTTCGGCGTGCATCCGCTCAATGTGACGACGTCGCGCACCTACAATTTCGCGAATCAGGAAACACTCGGCAATGGCAACGATATTGGCGGCCTTGGTGTGTCGGTTTCCGGCAGCGGTTTCTCCCTGTCGAACAACAGCTGCCCGAGTGTGTTGCTGGCCGGCAGCGATTGCGCATTCGACGTAAGCTTCCAGCCGCCCGCACCGGGCGACAGTACCGGTGCGATCACTATCGCCAGCAATACCGCAAGCGGTATCGAGCCCTACACGGTGCTCGGCACCGGCATCGCGCCTGCGACAGCCGCATTGACCCTTTCCGACAAATTTTTGCTGTATCCCTCGCGAAATCTCAGCACGGTGAGTGAGGCAGAAACATTCTCCATCACCAACACCGGGTCCGCCGCGCTTACGTCATTGCTACTCACGCCCGGTACGAGTGAATTTCAGGCCAGCCACAATTGCCCGGTGATGCTCGCAGCCAACGCAACTTGTACGGCGAGTGTTACCTTCACGCCGATGCTGGTCGGCGCGCGCGATGCAACGCTGCTGGTGCAAAGCAGCGGCGGCAATGCCTCGGTGAGTCTCTCCGGCATCGGCGCGCAAAGTGCCGCCGACATCGACCCCGCGCCATTCGCGTTCAGCAACCAGACCGGTGTGCCGCTTGCCACCCCGCGAACTTCCAACACCGTTGTCGTGAGCGCGATAGATTCGCCCGCGCCGATCTGGGTCGCGGGCGGAACCTATGCCATCAACGGCGGCGCGTTTACGCCATTCGCCGGCACCATTGCGAATGGCCAAAGCGTGCAGGTGCGGCACACCAGCGCGGCGGGGGCCGGCGCGCTGATCGAGACGATGCTTTCCATCGGCAATCAAAGCGCCAAGTTCACCTCGACCACTGCCGGCGCGCCTGCGGCCCCGACAATCAACAGCGTCGTCGCGGGCAATCAATCGGTGACGATCAATTTCA
Source organism: Betaproteobacteria bacterium (assembly GCA_031419255.1). Classification (GTDB taxonomy): domain Bacteria; phylum Pseudomonadota; class Gammaproteobacteria; order Burkholderiales; family Usitatibacteraceae; genus UKL13-2. The sequence continues at coordinate 778 of JANOKK010000858.1, read as the reverse complement.
CGGCACCCAATGACGGCGGCAGCGCGATCACCGGTTATTCCGCCACCGGATTGCCCGGCGGCATCATCGGCACCTGCAATGTGCCGTGCACGTCGATTACGGTGACGGGATTGATGAACGGCACGCCCTATACCTTCACGCTCACCGCGACCAACGCCATCGGCACCGGCAGCGCATCGGCCGCGTCAATACCCGTCACACCGGCGCTAGTGACGTTGTCGCTATCGAGTGTGGTCTCGCGCAAGGTGCACGGTACCGCCGGCACGTTCGAGATTCCCATTCTCGTCGGCCCGCCGATTTCAATCGAGCCGCGCATGTCAAACCTCGGTCATCAACTCGTTCTCCAGTTCAACGCGCCGATCACATCGACCGGGGCGTTGACTGCGGTCGATCATCTCGGCGCGCCAGTCGGCGTGCGGTATGCCTATCCGTCGGGTAACGATGTGATCGTGTTGCTAACGGGTGTGCCGGACAACAACCGTGTGACCATCACGCTGGCCGGTGTGAACGGCACGGGCTTGAATGCGATCGCGACACTTGGCTTTCTGGTCGGTGATGTGAACGCCAGCGGCAAGGTTTCGGCGGGCGATATTTCCAGCGTGAAAGCGCGAGGCAACATTCCCGTGGACGGCAATAATTTCAAGGCAGACGTGAATGCGTCGGGCACCATCGACGCGGCGGATTTGCGGATGGTGAAGGCGCGGGCGGGGTTGGCGTTGCCGTAAAGGGTATGCCTGGAACAGTGACGAAACTCTTCATACCCAACTATTCGTCCCCG
>JANOKK010000857.1:0-2557 GCA_031419255.1 Betaproteobacteria bacterium | reverse complement strand
CTAATGATTGAGAAATGGAATTATTCCATCGCGCGTCGCGCTCCCCCGAAACACTCAAGTCAGCACCGACTGCGCAAGCAATCGCGGCGAAAAAATCACCACACCGCCAAACGACTTGCCGAAGCCCGAGCCAAAATGCGTGACGTCGCCGGTCACAAGGGCTTCGCAATTCATGCGCATAGCCGCCGCGAGAACCGGGCGATCCTTTTCCGGCAACCAGGCAAGCAGATGGCTGTCAACACCGCCGATACCCGCCGCTGCGACCTCCGTCCTGGCCAGCAAACCATCGAGCACACGCAGTGATTCCGCCGACGCCTTCGCGGTCAGGTTTCGGCGCGCTTCCGCAATTACAAATTGATCCGCGCACAGCACATGCTTTCGCGACGCAAGGGATTCAAGCAAATCATGTACGGCACCCGCCGACTTGGCTGCCGAAAACAGGATATTCGCATCGAGAAAAATTCGCACGTATGGCGCCGGCCAAATCAACGCCGGCGGCGCGCCTTGAGTGGCGGCTTTTTCCTCGCGAGCATTGCCGCCAAATCCGCTTCGGCCGCATCGAATTCCTTGACGCGCGCTGCGCCGTACATCTCAATGGGCAACGTGACAGCCGGGCGCAACAAGATGCCCTCAGGGGTGGTTTCCGCAATGACGTGATCATCCGCGCCGATACCCAGCGCAATGCGGAATTTGGCCGGGAGCGTAACGACCCCGCGGCTGGTGACGGTTAAGGTGACTTTCATCTTTGCAGAATAGCAGAAATACGGTAATACGGCACTATGCAAATTCCGCCTAAGGATGGTGAAGACTCAATACCTTTCGATTCGCCCAGTCGTCGCCGTTCGCTCTGAGGTATCGAAGGGCAAGTTTGCAAGCAGCCCTTCGATACCTCAGGGCGAACGGGCTTAAGCGAACAGCATTGGGCGAAATCTCAAGAAAATCGGCCCACATACGAAACCGGATCCAGCAAGCAATTCCGCTCCACGGCACCCGGCAAATCAAACAGATGTGGTAACTTGCGAAATTCAAAATTGCGATAAAGATGATATTGCCGGGGATTCGCTTGGGTCATGGGCTCAGCTTCGGGCAAAGGCGAGCAACGGGGCGTAGTCCCGGGCGTCGGCCGCTTGCAGGGCGGCGATATAAGCCTGCCGCACAGGTGTGGCATCAATGAGGCTGGCATCGACGAGGCTGCGGCGACCCCAGGTGAAACGAAATTGCCCCAGTCGCTCGACGATCAGATCGGCCATCAGGCGGGCGTGGCGGCCGTTACCGTTCGGAAAAAGATGGATGGCGACCATGCGATGATGAAAGCGCACCGCAATTTCGTCGGGCGGAAAGGTGGCGTGCTCGATCTGGTATTGAACGTCGTCCAATAGTTTGCGCAGCTCGACGGAAATCTTCGGCCAGTCGATGCCGATGTTCTTGTCGGACTTGCGGAACGACCCCGCCCAGCGCCAAGTGTCACCGAACATCCGCCTGTGCAATTGGCGGACGAACGCTTCGTTGAGAATTTCTTTTCGCTGCGTGCGTGCCCATGTGTCGCCTTGTTGGATATTGAGCTGCTCCCACTCATTCAACTCGGCCTGAGTGGTGAGGTGGCTTGGAATCAGGCTGGCGAGTTCGTCTGGATCGAGCGGCGTCGCACCGAGTGGATAAGTTAGGGCAACGGCCACGCTCATTTGCCCTCGCGCCATAGCTCGCGCCGTGAACCTTTAAGCAGGTTTTCGGCGAGGCGCCGCGTCTGGCTGGCAACGGTTTGCTTCGACGTGGCCTGTGCTTCGAGTGCCATGGTATGGCTGATGGCATCCATGCGTTGATCGGCCAGATGGGTGGCGCGCAATTCCAGCGTATCCGCCAGCGATTGCCTCGGCACCAGTGCGTAGTGCAGCTCGCAGCCCAGCGCCTCGGCGGCACGGCGCAAGGTGGCGAGGCTGATGGTGTCGTCGGCCTCCGAGGCTTCTAGCCGCGTGACGGTGGATGTGACGACGCCCAGCCGCTTGGCAAGCTGGTTCGCGGGCATGCCAAGCGCCTCACGGATGGACTTGAGCCACCCGGAAGGTGGGCGCGCGGGTAGGTCAGCCAAACGCCAACGCGCCAAGGCGGCATCGAGTTGTTGAAGTTTAAGTTCAGCGAAGTTCGATTTCATAATTTTGCTCTATGACGCAATTAGATGATTTACTATATTGCATTATAATGCAATAATAAGAAAGCTTATTTTGCATCATAGTGCAATCTTTAAAGCTGAAGTCCGACAGGCTGCCAAGCATCGAGATCGGCTTCAAAACGCAGAAGGCCACGCGGAGGCGTAATTGGCGGCGCGTGGAAAAGGCTGGTTCGAACGGGCGTGCCATGGACTGGAGGCGTTGGATCGGTTTGCACCTGAGCTCGATGCGGGGGAGTGGTTGGATGTGGGGCGAAGGGGTAGGCGAAAAAAAGCGCGAAAGGGCTAATCTTACTTTTGGCTGGAATCCATCTGCGGGGCATTTCTTTCCGCAATGGCAGATGCCTCATGAAAATCGCCCCACATACGAAACCGGATCCAGCAAGCAATTCC
>JANOKK010000856.1:0-1961 GCA_031419255.1 Betaproteobacteria bacterium | reverse complement strand
TTTTCTCGACGATGAAATCGAAGCGTGACCCCCGTTCATTTACCTGCGGCAGGCTCGCAATCGCGCCGATCAATTCAACATCGCGCGACTCCCATTCGCGGGGCAGCGGATCGGCCAGGCGCAGGTCGGCGCGAAATGTGGCCCACGCAACCCCCAGCGCTATAAACGCCACGCCGACCAACATTGCGCGTAATCCGCGAACCACAACGCCTTTTGCGTGTCTGATTAGCCATGCGAAGGCCAACATCATCAACGGCAGCGCCCACCACCACAGATCAGGCAGACTCGCCTGTTGTTGCAAGCAGAAAATACCGATCAGGAATCCGAGTATCGCGATACGCATTTTTTTGTTCTTGTCGAAGCGACAACTGGGTCAGGGAATTGCTGATTTACGAGCACAATAACGTACCAGCCGAAAACCAGCCGACAGCCACTTGAAAAAATTTCTCAAAAATAAACTCCCGGGTCCGGAAATCATTACCAACAACCGTTATTTGCGGTTCTTAAGCCCTTGGCTTGGTCATCCACGGCTATGGCATATGCATCGGCGCTCGGTTGCGCTCGGCATCGCCGTCGGACTGATCACCGGGCTGCTACCCGGCCCGGTACAAATTCTATTGGCCGTGCTCATCGCCATTCCGCTGCGAGCAAATGTTTTGGCCGCTGCCTTTGCGACGTTCTACACCAATCCATTCACATTCATTCCGCTATATATGCTCGCCTACCAAATCGGCGGCCTTGTGACCGGCGAGCACGTTGACACGCTGAATGTGCCGCAGCTCGAATTCACGTTTGCCAGTGTCTGGGGTTCCGTACCAGACATGTTTCGCTGGATTTATTCACTCGGCGATACGCTTTTGATCGGTCTCGCCATTCAGGCATCGGTGTTTGCGATTTGTGGTTACTTCCTCACGCTGATAATGTGGCGAATCGTCGTTACTTACCGATGGCGCATGCGTCGTCACAAGCCGTCATTCTTGTCGAAAAGACCATGAAACCTGAATACTGGGAAGACGCCTGCGTGCATTTATCCAAGCGCTGCAAGTTGATGAAGAAACTCATCAAGAGTTATCCCGAAGCACAATTGCGCACCAGGGGCGATCCATTTCAAACACTGGCGCGCGCGATCGTCGGCCAACAGATTTCGGTGAAGGCGGCGCAATCGGTGTGGGATAAAACCGTCGGTGTCGTCGGCAAAATCACACCGAAAAATATGCTTTCCGTAACGCCGGAAGAGTTGCGCGAAGCCGGCAATTCGCGCCAGAAAATCGCCTACATGCAAGATTTGGCCGGTCACTTTTCCGATGGCCGCATCAAGCCGCGCCGCTGGCAAACCATGGCCGATCAGGATGTGATCGATGAACTGGTGGAAGTCAAAGGCATCGGTCGCTGGACCGCAGAGATGTTTTTGATTTTCTATTTGATGCGACCGAATGTATTTCCGGTCGATGACATCGGCCTCATTCGCGCGATTGAGCGGCATTTTCATGATGGTGATCGGCTATCCAAGGCCGAGGTTCTGGCCTACACAGAGCGCTGGGCGCCGTGGAATACAGTGGCGACCTGGTATCTATGGCGAAGCCTTGATCCGATACCCGTCGAGTACTGATGTCGTCGCTGATCTACGAACGATTCTGGGCAGTCGTCAAACGCATTCCACGCGGTCGAGTCGCCACCTACGGGCAGATTGCCGCGCTCGCCGGCATGCCCCGCCACGCGCGGCAGGCAGGTTATGCGCTGGCGGCGTTGCCGGAAAACGTGAAGATCCCCTGGCACCGCGTGATCAATGCCCAAGGCTGCATCAGTTTGCGCTTGCGGCATTGGGAAAGCGGCAGCGATGATTTGCAGAAGATTTTGCTGGAAGCGGAAGGGGTGCTTTTCGGTGCGGGTGGAAAAGTGGATTTGAAAAAATATCAGTGGAAGCCGACACCCACTCCGTCGTCCCCGCGCAGGCGGGGATC
>JANOKK010000855.1:0-5992 GCA_031419255.1 Betaproteobacteria bacterium | reverse complement strand
CAGTTTGACCAGCGCTTCTTCATTGGAAAGAAAGCTCGCGTTCGCTTCCGGCACCGGGCCGTTGAACATCAAAAACGCCAAGATCAACGGCGGCCTGGTTGGCAGTGGGGCGGCACTCATCACGCACACGCTCTACCGGATGATGTTCAACGGCCCGGTGCCGGAAGCGAACGCGAGCTTTCTTTCCAATGAAGAAGCGCTGGTCAAACTGATATCGGACAAGTCGGTCGATGTCGTCGTCGTCGCTGCCGGCCAACCCGCACCGCTGATCGCGAACATGAAACCGGAAGCGCAAAAATTCATCAAGCTCCTCAAGTTCGACCCCAATCACCCGATGAGCAAAGCGCCGTTGACCGTGTATTCCTCGTCTACCGTACTCGCGAGCAGCTATCCCAATCTTTTAAACCAAGACTTCACGACCATTTCCGTCGGCGCGTTTCTGGTCACCTACGACTACAACCTGAAAGGCACCGTCGATCACTTCGCGCGCTTCGGCAAATCGCTGTGCCAGAATTTTTCCAAGCTGCAGGCGGAGGGACACGCGAAATGGCGTGAGGTTGATCTGGCCCTGCCGAATCTGGGGCCGGGTTGGACGTACTACCCGCCGACGACGAGGGAGATTCGCGCATGTCTGGCGAAGAAGCCAAAAACTTCTGCCGTGACAGCACCCGGCAAACCGGCAAAGAAATGTTCGGCCGAGGAGACGATATTGGGGTTGTGCAAGTAGCGAATGGGGGTCACGCGGATGATAAGCCGTTGCGAGCATTTTCGCGTGTGCGCCAAATCGGTAAGTCGGTACCGATGTCGTTCAATTCTGTATGAGATTGGCGATTTACGGGCTGTGTTTTTTCTCGCTATTGTTAGTGCTGTACATTTATATAGTATACTGATGGAAACCCGCGCCTGTCAAGGGTTTCAAGGTATCTGGTTCCGGGATGTTAGACACCCGCCCGGGATGGTAGACAGCGTATTAGTGTCGATAACTCGTTAGGCCGAACGATGCCGGCGCGGCGACTGCAAATTGCGATCAAGACAGCGCAGATCCGCATCCACGCCGCCGTGCGGCTATGATGGGTAGATGCCGCAGATGCTGCGGAGCAAATGGGGGTCGATTTGAGGCAACAGTCCTGCGCTGGTCTCTTGGCCATAGTTCTAGGGTCCGTAGGCTGTGCGCCGATGTTAAAGCATGGGCAAAGCAGCGAAGATGCGTTGGTCGGCGCGTGGGTTGCAGATATAAGTCTGCTCGACTGCGCATCGGGCCAGCCAACTCAGGCTCCGCCCTTCCGCGCCCTGGTGGTGTTCCATTCCGGCGGCACGCTATCTGAGGCGAGCGGCCCTTCCGTACGGCGCACTCCAAGCTTCGGAACTTGGTCTCGATCCGGCACCAATGAGTACACGGCAACTTCGGTGCTGCTGACCTACGACACCAGCGGAGCACAGTCCGGTGCACAGGAGATCCGCCGAACCATTCGGCTCAACCCCGACTCCAGCCGCTTCGTGGCCGAGACACGAACCGTCGCAACCGACTCCAACGGTGCCATTACTTTTCAGGGCTGCGCGCGGGGAAACGCACGCCGAGCCGGCTGAATCGCAGTGCGACCTAACACGGCGGTCAAAGACGCTCCCTTCGGTCGCTGGCCGGCGCAAAAGCGCGCCGCCTTTTACCTCAGTCGTTAGGCCTCACATTGACGGCAATAGGACCCCCGATGCGCGTGAATTCACTCCCGATCAACACGCCGTCTCTTCGGCTGCGCCACATCGTCGTTGAAGAGGCGGCGCGGATGATGGAGCTGAACGGCGAGCCGTCCACCAGGCGCCGGCTTCCGTCCCATGTCTACTCAGATATGAGCGAGGCCACCTCTCGCATGCAGTACCTGATTTCGTGCTATTCGTCGCCGGGCGATCCGCGTCAGGGCCCGTACGTCCTGGCAGTCGAGCAATTGGCGAGCGGAGCGCTACTTGGCCAAAAAGGGTTCAGCCCATTCGACAGCGAAGTGGAGGTTTCCTACGCTATCGCCGAGCGCTCACGCGGGCGCGGGTACGGCTCCGAGGCTCTGCTCCGTGCGTGCCAGTGGGCTGCAGAGACCTTCGATCTGCCCAGCGTCTTGGCCATCACCGAGACTGGGAACGAGCCTTCGCGCCGCACCTTGGAGCGAGCTGCATTCGTTCATGACAAAGACATTGTCATGCAGTTCCAGGGAAGCGAAGAGACCGTCAGTCGTTACTTGTGGCGTCCCATCATGGACTCAACACGGTGAGGCCTAACCCTTCCATCGAGGGGATGCCTAAAAGGCTGCGCCTTTTAGGCACCCCTCATGTCAAACGTTCGGCCTCATGGATAGATGCGTGACCGTTGGAGGATTTGACAACGGACTAGCGTGTTGGTATCGTCTCCAACATGAAGGCCGTCGAACTTGTACGCACACGCATTCCCTATTCAAGTACGGCCTTCGCGGAGCTTGTCCTATGGCGAGTCCCGGATACTGTGGAGGGTTCGCTTCACCCGTTCAAGTATCGATTGGCCTACGTCGTGAATGACGTTTGTGTTTTGCGCTACGACAACGAGGCTGGCAAAGGCGACCATCGGCACGACGGTGATTTTGAGAGCCGGTACAAGTTCACAACGCCAGACAAGCTCATCGCCGATTTTCAAAAAGACATTGCGAGGTGGAACGATGAAAATAGTGATTCTTGAGGTTCGCTCCGCAAAAGATTCAATGGCAGGTTTCGTGAACGCTTGGAAAACTGGCCGGGCGGAAAAATCAGCGCGCATTGCGTTCGCGTCGCCTGAGTTGCTCTGGCAAGTTCTGACTGCCAAACGATGGGAATTGCTCAAGGCGCTGTGTGGCATCGGGCCGGTGTCCATTCGAGAGGCAGCCCGGCGCGTCGGCCGCGATGTCAAGGCAGTGCACGGCGACGTCACGGCACTGCTGAACGCCGGCGTCCTGGACCGCGCGGAAGGCGGCGGAATCATATTTCCGTTTGATGCTGTGAAGGTTGAATTCATGCTGCAAGCCGCATGAGTCAACCGCGATGCTGAGGCCGAACACGGCGGTCGAACGGACCGGCCAAAAGCGGCCGGCCGCTCACCTTGGTCTACAAGGGCTTTCCACAAAGTCAAGCAAATAGAATCCCGTCGCGGTTTTTACCGCAGCTCGTGACGCACGAATGTCTCCTTCTGTGTCGCCCACCAACGTCCTGTCAACAATCCACGGTCGTTCAAACATCAAGCAAGGATTGGGACTGCGGAACTACAAACGGCCTTGTTGCCGCCTGATGATCGGCGGCGGGCCCTGATGAAAGACGCGCGCGGGAGTCTCATTCGTTAGTCGGGTTCATTCTGCACTCCTCGAGGTAATCAGGCATTTCCCGCGCAGGTCCAACCTTGCTCACCAACGACAATGGTCAAACAAGACTTTGACAACAAGTCGCGCGCGGCGGTGGACAACGCGGCATGCCGTACAGGACGAAAGTCAAATCGTTCAAGAGATCGCCGCCCGATGTCGCCCTCATGGCTGCACGACGCTCGGTTCGCTGACCGCCACCAACGGTCGAAACGCCTCCCCCTTGGCCAGCATCGCCCAGGCCATACGCGCATTCTTGGCCGCAATCGCCACCATTGCCGCCACTCATGCTGGCCGGGCAACACGGTATGCCGAAATATCTTGTCCTGAAAAGTGCCTTGATTGAGGCGATCCTCAGCGGTCGCTGGTTGGCGGGTACGCGCATTCCCGGCGAGGATGCGTTGGTGGAAATGAGCGGCTTGTCGCTTGGGACTGTGCAACGCTCCCTGCGCATGTTGGTGGACGAACACCGCCTCGTACGCAAACACGGTAGCGGCACCTTTGTCGCGGACCCCGGTGGGCCGATGAAGGCACCATTCCACCACTGTCGTTTCGTCGATGAGGTGAGCGGTGACGTGCTGCCCATTTATTCGAAAGTGGTGCGACGCCGGCCGATAAAACAATCCGGCCCGTGGAGCGCGCACCTGCCAGCCGGTCCCGTGCTATGCATCGAGCGCCTGTTCTCGATCAACAACGAATTCACGATTTACACGCATCTGTACGTGAATCAGGCGCGCTTTCCCAGACTCGCGGACGTTGACCCGGCGACACTCAGCAATATCAATTTCAAAGATTTACTCGCCCGTGAATTCCATCATCCGCTGGCGAGATTTTCGGAGCGCATGGCGGTGCGGCAATTTCCCGCCTATGTCTGCAAGGCAATCAAAATCAATGCGGCAACCTGTGGAGGCGTGATGGAAATTTACGCCTTTGATCAGCAAGGAGAAGGCGTTTACTTTCAGGACTTGTTCATTCCGCCCAATGGACGGCGCTTGTTCGTGACGTCGTGAAAAACCTGTACGTCACGAACCTGCGGCTTCAATCGTTAGGGATGGGGACATTGGCTTTTTCCGCATCCCTTACTTGCCGAACGTGAACACGCCCGCCTTCACGCCGACCTTGATCGTATCCTTGGCAGCGAACTTTCCTTCCAGCAATGCCTTGGATAGCGGATTTTCAATCTGCTGTTGAATCGCGCGTTTCAGCGGCCTTGCGCCATAGACCGGATCGAACCCGGCCGTGGCAATTTCCGCCAGTGCTTCATCGCTCACATTAAGACCAATCTCGAGCGCCGCCAAACGTTTTTCCAGTCGCTGTAGCTGGATTTTCGCAATCGATGCGATCTGTTTTTCGCCGAGCGAATGGAACACCACGATCTCATCGATGCGGTTGATGAATTCGGGCCGGAAATGGCTCTTGACCTCACCCATGACCGCCAGTTTGATCACGCCGTAATCGGAACCCGCCATCGCCTGAATTTCCTGCGAACCCAGATTCGAGGTCATGACAATCACTGTGTTTTTGAAGTCCACGGTACGCCCCTGCCCGTCGGTCATGCGGCCATCGTCAAGCACTTGCAACAGCACATTGAAAACGTCCGCGTGGGCTTTTTCGACTTCATCGAACAGGATCACGCTGTAGGGTTTGCGGCGCACGGCTTCGGTGAGCGCGCCACCTTCTTCGTAGCCCACGTAGCCGGGCGGCGCCCCCAGCAGGCGCGCGACGGAATGCTTCTCCATGTATTCCGACATGTCGATGCGGATCAGGTGATCGTCGGAATCAAATAGAAATTCCGCAAGCGCCTTGCAAAGCTCGGTCTTGCCGACGCCGGTGGGGCCGAGAAAAATGAACGCGCCGTAAGGACGATTCGGGTCACCCAGTCCCGCGCGCGAGCGACGGATCGCATCCGAGACGAGGCGCACGGCTTCATCCTGGCCGATGACGCGCTTGTGCAGGTTGTCTTCCATCTTGATCAGTTTTTCGCGCTCTCCCTGCATCATTTTTGAAACGGGAATCCCGGTCGAGCGCGACACGACTTCAGCGATTTCTTCGGCGCCGACCTGAGTGCGCACCAGTTGGGTTTTGGCTTGCCGGCCTTCCGATTTTTCGGCTTGTTTCAATTGCATTTCAAGTTGCGGCAGCTTGCCGTATTGCAGTTCCGCCAACTTGTCGAACTGCCCCTTTCGTTGCAAATCCGCCATCTGCGTTTTAATCTGCTCGATCTCCTCGCGGATGTGCTGGGTGCCCTGTACCTGCGCTTTCTCGGCTTTCCAGACTTCCTCCAGATCCGAATACTCCTTTTCAAGCCGCTTGATTTCCTCTTCGATCAACTTGAAGCGTTTTTTCGATGCGTCGTCTTTTTCCTTTTTGACCGCTTCACGCTCAATCTTCAACTGGATCAAACGCCGATCGAGTTTATCCATCACTTCCGGCTTGGAATCAATTTCCATGCGGATGCGCGCTGCCGCTTCGTCGATCAGATCGATCGCTTTGTCGGGCAGGAATCGGTCAGTGACATAGCGGTTCGATAGTTCAGCCGCCGCGATGATCGCCGGATCGGTGATCTCGACGCCGTGATGAACTTCATAGCGTTCTTTCAAGCCGCGCAGAATTGCGATGGTGGCTTCCACACTCGGTTCACCCACCAG
>JANOKK010000854.1:0-2018 GCA_031419255.1 Betaproteobacteria bacterium | reverse complement strand
TGTCCATGTCCGCGTCTTCGCCAATCAATTGTTTGGCGATACGTCCATCCTGGGTGAGCACCAGGAGCCCGGTCGAATCGATATCGAGCCGCCCGGCAGGGGCCAATTCCTTCAAATGCTCGCGTTTGAATTCGATGGTCTCGCCCGCCAGCTGTGCCATCTGCGTTTCGGGCCGGATCAACACAATCGCCGGCTGATAGCCCGGCTCCGGCTGGCTCGACACATAGCCGATCGGTTTATTGAGCAACACTGTCATGCGTTCGCCCTGCGCGGCCTGCGCGGGCAGATCGAGCTTCACCACTGCATTCGGCATTACCTTCGTGCCCAATTCACTCACGCGCTTGCCATCGACAAACACCCAGCCGCGTGAAATGTATTCATCCGCCTCGCGGCGCGAGCAAAGTCCACGCTCAGACATGAGTTTGGAGAGTCGGAGCGGTACCAATGGTTCCATGTTGTCGTTGTCCCGCAAAGCGCAGTGGTGGCGCGGGGTAGTTGTTTCAATTGCTGTTAGTTTGACCGATAGCGCCGCTTCATGCTTAAATCCGCGCTCGGCATCAATTTGGGTGGTTAGCTCAGCGGTAGAGCACTGCCTTCACACGGCAGGGGTCACTGGTTCGATCCCAGTACTACCCACCAGATTTTTCCGCAATGAAAATCCCACCACTTTGGTGGGATTTTCATTTGGCGGCGCGAAAAAAGTATGAAAAAACCGGTCTGCGAAATCACGCAGCAAGTTTAAGCGGGGAAATTCCGGCAATCACGCGCTTGAGCGCTTTCTCCGCTTGCCACAGGTCGTAATTGGCCTGCATGTGCAACCACGATTGCGCGGTGCCCCCTAGCGCCGCCGCGAGGCGCAACGCCATGTCCGCGCTGACGCCGGCTTTGCCGTTCAGCAAACGCGAAAGTGTGACGCGGGAAATGCCAAGACGCACCGCAAAGTCCGTCACAGAAATACCCGAGCCGGTGAAGACGCCATCGCGCAACACCTCGCCAGGATGGGGGGGATTATGCATACGCATGAAATGACTCCTAGTGATAGTCGCGATAATCGACAACGGTCGCGTGTCCGTCTTCAATCTTGAACGTCATTCGCCAATTTTGATCCACCCACACTGACCAATGTCCCTTCATGTCGCCCTTGAGTGGATGCAACTTCCAGCCGGGCAAATCCATGTCGGTCGGCACGCTTGTCGAATCGAGCTTGGCAAGTTGCAATCGTAAACGCTTCGCATGCGCCGCCTGAATTCCTGCTTTTGAACCCGAAACAAAAAATGCCGCAAGGCCCCGGTGGGCAAATGATCTGATCATTTTAGATTGTAGCGTGTGGCGATACGCGCTGCAAGTAAAAGTCGTAGCCAGCGCCAGCGTCGTGCGGCGCAAGCAGTCGCGCGACGCTGGCACGCGCCTCGCAATCTTTCGGTATTGCCAAATCCATTGAAACTCCATTCGTGATGGTCGAATGTAGTCATTGCGATGCGAGCACACCGCGAACTCATTCGACACGTTTGTCGAAAAATTTGCTTGGGTATGCCGCTGTTTGCTCACTATATGCCCCGGCGCGGCCAGAGGGAGTGAGAGATATCGCTTATCACCTTGTGTCCCGGCGCGAGGGGGTGAAATTAGATGCTTGACGCGTTGCGCTAGATGCGCGATTTGCGTAGCGCCGCGAAGATTACAAGTACTGTAATCACAGTGTCAAGTTGTTTGTGTCACTTTATATTCCTCGACGAGACGATATCAAGGGTTTCTGCTTTTGCGCGCACGAGTGCCGCCTTAGCCCTCTTTCCCAGTGAGTCAAGATCGGCTTTCAAATCCTGAACATGCCTATCAATCTCAGCCTCAGACATCAGGTGCGACGAGACCAACATTTCTCCATTTAGGTTCTTCATGTCTTCAGTGAGCACAATTTCCAAATATGCGTCAAGTGGCAGCGCGTCGCCTTTTTTCATCTTGTACACTCTGTAATCAAATTTCTTAATTGTCGTTCCCATAAAACCTCCTATTCAAAACGTTGC
>JANOKK010000853.1:0-1641 GCA_031419255.1 Betaproteobacteria bacterium | reverse complement strand
CGACGATTTCCGGGTTTATGGATTTCTCCAAGTACGGCATCGTCAGCGGATTCAATTCTGGTGCCGTCAATCCGGGTGATTGGCTCAATCCCAACAACGCACCTTATATCGCGCTTGCACCGAACCCGGCGGCGATGGTGGATGCTTTGAACGTATTGCTTCTCTCCGGCGGCATGAGTATGCAATTTCGCACGCAGTTGATCGATATCGCGACCAAGCTTACCGACAGCGTAGTTGCGACCCAGAACACAGAACGATTCAAGACGGTGCTGTGGCTGATATTGAATTCACCCGAATACTCGATTCAAAAGTAGGCACCAACAAAAATGAAAATCGCCAACCTCCACCACGACCGCCGCCAATTCATCAAAATGATGAGCGCGGCCGCCGCGACACCCATGATGGGCAATCTCATGCAGGCGGCCTATGCGGCGGGGCCGTTCAACGACTATCGCGCGCTGGTGTGCGTGTTCCTGTTCGGCGGCAACGATAGCCAGAACATGATCATCCCGCTCGGCAGTGAATATGCGGCGTATTTGGCAGGGCGAGGCAATTTGGCGATTCCGCAGGCCAGCGCATTGCCGGTTGCGACCGGATTGGCCGGTCGTTCATTCGGCTTTCATCCCAGCCTTCCCGGTCTTCAGGGTATTTTCAATACCGATCGAAAGCTTGCCTGTATCAACAATGTGAGTGTGTTATTGCAACCAACATCGAAGTTGCAATATCAGAGCGGCATCGAATTGCCGCCGCAATTGTTTTCGCACTCCGATATGCAAAGCCATTGGCAAACCGGACGCGCGGATTTTCCTGCACTCACTGGCTGGGGTGGACGGCTGGGCGATCTGATCGAATCCGCCAACGGCAATAGCCAGGTTTCGGTTTCCATCACTGCGGCGGGACAAAACCTGTTTCAGAAAGGCAACAGCGCGGTCTCGTATGCGGTGTCGGGTTACAGCGGCCCAAAGAACACCATCGTTCGGCGACTACGCTCCTATCGCGATTGGGACAATTACAATTCGACGCGCCCAAATCCCCAGGGCGCGTTTGAAAATCAGATGAATATTCTGCGCGCCAACGTGCTGGAGGATCAATGGGGCGATGCCGCCGCGCGCGCGTTGGTCACCAGCGAATTCGTCAACGGCGCTCTTTACAATCTTGATGCGGCCAATAATCCCATCAAAGATGTGTCGGGCAACGTTTCTGAAAAGTTCCCCATCACTCCCGCGCCACCTACCACCTACATCGATTCAACCGGCGTCAGTCGCAGCAATCGGCTCGCCGGGCAATTACGCTCGGTCGCCTCCATGATCGCGGCGCGCAATTCGCTCGGCGTGAAGCGGCAAATATTTTTCGTCTCGCTCGGCGGTTTCGACAATCACGGCGATCAATTCAAAGGCTCCAACAACGCGACCACGCCAATTCTCTCCGGCTTGCATGCCGATTTGCTGAAGCAACTCGATCAGGCAATGACCTGGTTCTACAACTGGACCGTCGCGCAAGGCATCGCCAACAACGTCACTAGTTTCACCGCGTCTGATTTTGGTCGCACGCTGACATCGAATGGCTTGGGCAGCGATCACGGCTGGGGCGGACACTTCTTTGCGCTCGGCGGTGCGGTGAATGGCGGCGCGTTTTATGGTG
>JANOKK010000852.1:0-3265 GCA_031419255.1 Betaproteobacteria bacterium | reverse complement strand
GAAGGGTCAATGTGTGAAGTGCCCTTCGACAAGCTCAGGGCGAACGGGAGACTTTTGACGTACTGAGTTATGGTGCGGACTAATAAACTTGAACATTGCTCACCTCGCCCGATTCGGCGATCTTCCAGGACTGAATCGCGTTGTTGTGATAAATCGAGCGCACGCCGCGCACCGCGCGAAGTTGATTGATCTTGGGCTGCACGTAACCGGTCTCATCGATGGCGCGACTTTGCAGAATCGCAGGCCCACCATTCCAGTTCCAATTGATATTGAAACGCGTCAACGCTTTCGATTGAATCGGGCTTTCAAGCCGCGCCGGTTGCCAGTTGCGGCCGCCGTCGAAACTCACATCGACGCGCTTGATCTTGCCGCGCCCCGACCACGCAAGGCCCGTGACGTTGTAAAAACCCTTATCGAGCAATGTCTGCCCGCCCGACGGCGAAGTAATCACCGATTTACATTCCTGTATCGACGTGTATTGCCGATGACGACCATCGGGCATCAGATCGATGTAATGAATGACTTCGTCTTTGGTGCCCCAGGGTTGATCGCCCACTTCAATGCGCCGCAACCATTTCACCCATGAAACACCCTGAATGCCCGGTGCCACCATGCGCAAGGGATAACCATTCTCCGGCCGCAACATTTCGCCATTCATGGCATACGCCACCATGCAATCGTCGAGTGCGCGATCCATCGCAATGGTGCGCGTCATCGATGATCCATCGGCACCTTCGGCGAGAATGTACTTGCCGTTTTTCTTGTCGACGCCGGCCATATCCAGCAGCGTGGACAACAGCACGCCGGTGAATTCGCAACAACTCAACATGCCGTGCGTGTATTGCACCGTCGGCACCGCCACGTTGCCCCATTCCATACCGGTGTTGGCACCGCACTCGATGAAATGAATCCGCGACACCGCCGGCAGCCGCATCAGATCATCCATCGTGAACACCAGCGGATTTTTTACGAGGCCGTTGATCATCAATCTGTGTTTGGAAGGATCGATGTCCCACCAGCCCTGATGGTGACGCTCGAAGTGCAGGCCATTAGGCGTGATGATGCCGAACATGCCCTGCAACGGCGCGAACGACACCGACGCGGCGGCGACCCGCGTCAATCCCGGACTTTCGCGGCGTTGCAAATTGCGTTCAAACTGGGAAGGCTGGCCGTATCCCGTCGCGGCGACGGGCTTGCCGAGACCCTTGCTGTGCTCGGGCAACTCCAGAATGTTGACGTCGCCTTTGAACTCGGCGTGTGCCGGTGCCGCAACCGCCGCACCGCTCGCGAGCAGCAATGCATTGCGCAGGAAACCACGGCGACCTTGCGTCACCTCGGCGATTTGCGCCGTATCGAGAAAATTCTCCGGTGCACGTTGCAGACGAGCACCGCCGACGACCTGTGTGGACTGGGTTGCCCTCGGATGCTGCCGTGACGCCATGCTCGCTCCTATGTTCAGCTTCTGCAATTACATGCATTAGCCAACTCTAATATAAGCAAAGTCTAATGGACAGAGTTTCCTTGTGTCAAGTAACCTTGCAGTTCTTTCATGCAGGCGATGTCATGGCGAGCGGAAAAAACAGCAAAACAAAAAGCGGCAAGGCAACCGTCGCCCCAGTCGAAAACGTCGACATCTTCGCGCTGATCGGTCGCGCGGAAAACATCGAACAAGCCGCCATTGCGATGCAGGCGATGTCGCATCCGGTGCGTATCAAGATCCTCTGCATGCTTTCGTCCGGCGAGCAAATGGTGCAGGATCTGACCGATGCGATCGGCACATCGCAAAGCAATATTTCGCAGCACCTCGGCATCCTGAAAGCCTGCGGAATGATCAACGCCCGCCGTGAGGCCACGCGCACTTACTATCGAATTGAAGACGCGCGCATACTCAAAATGATCACCCTCACCCGCGAAATTTTTTGCGGAATCTGACATGACCAAAACGAAACCACTCGATTTCCGTAGCGATACGGTGACTCGCCCTTCGCGCGCGATGCGTGAAGCCATGCTGGATGCGCCAGTCGGCGACGATGTCTACGGTGAAGACCCGACCGTGAACGCGTTGCAGGATCATGCGGCGGCAATGCTCGGTTTTGAGGCCGCGCTTTACGGCGTATCGGGAACGCAAACCAACCTGCTCGGCCTGATGGCCCACTGCCAGCGCGGCGAAGAAGTCATCGTCGGCCAGACGGCGCATACCTATCGCTGGGAGGCGGGCGGCATGGCGGTGCTGGGATCAATTCAACCGCAACCTTTGGAACAACGCGCGGATGGCACCATGGATCTCGCCGCTATCGACGCCGCGATCAAACCCGATGACGCGCACTACGCCGTCACGCGCTTGATCGCGCTGGAAAATACCTGGGGCGGCAAAGTATTACCGACCGATTACGCGCCCGTCGTGAAAGCACTTGCGGAAAAGCGCGGCCTTCGCACGCATCTCGACGGCGCGCGATTGTTCAATGCCGCTGTGTTTGCGTCATCCCTAAGCGGAAAAAACGCCATTGATGAGGCGCGCACAATTTGTCGATCATTCAACTCCGTCTCGATTTGTCTTTCAAAGGGTTTGGGGGCGCCCGTCGGCTCATTGCTGCTTGGCGACAAAGCGTTGATCACGCGTGCACGACGCTTGCGCAAGATGATCGGTGGCGGCATGCGGCAAGCCGGCGTGGTCGCGGCAGCAGGTCAATACGCGCTCGATCACAACATCGATCGTCTCGCAGAAGATCATGCCAACGCTGCAGCACTCGCGGAAGGATTGCGTGCAGCATCGCGCGGGCAACTCAGAATTGACACGCCGCAAACCAACATCCTCTGGGCCGAATTTGCGCCCGACATTGGCGATGCGTTTGCGGCGCACTTGAAAGCAAACAACATTCTGGTTTCCGGCGCGTATGGCAAGCAGCGCTGGGTCACGCATCTGGATGTGTCGCGGCAAGACATTGATCTCGCGATCGGCGTGGTCGCGAATTACTTCGAGAAAAACTAAACACGAGTATTGGCGAGGGTTTCGGAGCATTTTCTGCTCGAACGGCCCGCCAGTGCTAGACCTATCCCCGGGGGTATCGAAAAATATTAGGTGGGGCTGTCATGGCACTCCGTTAAGCCCCTAACGTCGGAAAACTGGCAGTAGGATGGGTGGAGCGCAGCGATACCGATCATCCTAGAAACGGCAGTTGGACGGGTGTGAGTGTGCATTTTGCAGGCTTTCTGGCAAGGCGTGACGACGACGCAGGCTTCACCCTGCTAGGAGGAACAACGCTGC
>JANOKK010000851.1:0-3386 GCA_031419255.1 Betaproteobacteria bacterium | reverse complement strand
GGCCTATCCAGTCGGGTACCTTACCGCGCGACGCATTGGCGCAGGCGCGCGATTTGCTGGCGAAAGTGGGATTGAAGGGCTTTGAAACACGCTACCCCGATCAGGTATCGGGCGGAATGCAGCGCCGCGCCGAAGTCGCGCGCGGCATCATCAATCAACCAAAATTGTTATTGCTCGATGAGCCGTTTCGCGGGCTCGATCACATGACGCGCGGCTTGATGCAGGAGTACCTGCTCGCACTATTCGAAACGCATCGCACCACCACCTTGTTTGTGACCTCCGAAGTGGATGAGGCAATTTTTCTCGCTGACCGGCTGGTGCTGCTTTCGTATAAACCAACTTGCGTGAAAGCGATTATCGATGTCGACCTTCCACGTCCGCGCGAATTCAAAATGCAGACTTCGGCGTTGTTTGCGGATTTGAAATCACAGGCACTCGATCTCCTCTACGAAGAGGCGTTGAAAGGCTTTGTCAAAGGCAGCGCCGCGGGCAAAGACATGGAACGCATCGTGGTGCAGGCGCGCGCCGGCGGATGAACGCGTCGCGCGAGATTGCGCAGCGGCTATCGCTGGAAAATGACCGGCCCGTTGTAAACGAAATTCGCGCGGCACTGGCGGCGAAGCGTTTTTTCTGGACCATCGAATTTATTCCATCGGTGGACAAAGTGCTGCGCGATGAATTGCGTAAGCTGGGCGGAGTCGCCGACGCGCTGCGGGCGGATGCGCTGCTGGCTGGATTTGCGGTCACTGATCGTGTGGTCTCGGATCGCGATCCCGATCCGATTGCCGCCGCCGCCCATCTGGCGGATCAAAGCGGAAAGCAGCCGCTCGTGCATCTATCCGGCAAAGGCCGCGATATTGGCGACTATGCGCAAGTATTGGCACGGCTTCAGGAGCAGGGACTTGAGAACGTGCTCATCGTCACCGGTGACCGGCTGAAGGAGGAACCGCGTGATGGCCGTGCGCGCTATCTGGAATCGGTGTCCGCCATCGATGCTGCGAGGCGTGCGATGCCCAATTTACTGATCGCCACGGCGGTCAATCCGTTCAAGTACCGCGAAGAAGATGCGATGGCGCAACTGTTCAAGCTCAACAAAAAGGCGCGCGCCGGGGCCGACTTCGCGATTGCCCAAATTGGTTGGGACATGCAGAAATACCATGAAGTGTTGGAGTGGATCGACACTCGCGGTATGGGCCTGCCGTTGGTCGCGAACATCATGCCGCTGACGGCACCGCGCGCACGCTACATTCGCCGGAATCAATTGGCCGGCGTCACCATCACGGACTCGCTGCTGGCGATGCTCGAACATGAAGAAAAGGCGCTGGCGGATCGCGGTGCCGCGCGCGCGCTCAGGCGGGCAGCATTGCAAATAATCGGTGTCAAATTGATCGGTTGCGCAGGCGTGCAAATCACCGGTATTCACGCGGCGGAAAAATTGGCGGCATTGCAACGCGAAGTGGTGAAGGTGTCTGAGCAATGTGGTGATGAAGCCGCCTGGCAACGTGCGTGGCAGGAATCGCTGGCGTTGCCCGAGGGTGGCTGCGCGGATCCCGCGCCTAAGCATGGATGGCGTCTTGGCGGGGCCATGCTCGCGGCACATGCTGACACACCCAATGTAACGGCGGTTGTGTCCCCTGTGACCGCGCCGGTACCGCACGCGCGACTGAATAATCTTCGCTACCAACTGATGAGCCACATCCACCGCTTCTGGTTTGAGCATGGCCTCGGTTCGCGATTGCTGGGTTTGTTTTGTAAACCGGTACAACAGCGTCACGCCACACCGGATCGCATCCTCGCCGGCATCGAACGCGCCATCAAAGGCCCGCTATTTGGCTGTGAAAATTGCGGCACCTGCCGGCTCGCCGCCACGCAATACGTCTGCCCCGAAACCTGCCCGAAAGGTTTGGCCAACGGCCCCTGCGGCGGTACCACCGACAACCTCTGCGAATTTCGCGATCGCGAATGCATTCACAGCGTCAAATACCGCATCGCACGGGACGCCGGTGTCCTCGATGAACTTGAAACATTGCTGGCACCCGCGGTTCCCGCATCGATCCGCGGCAGCTCTTCCTGGCCCACGCATTTTCGCGGCGAGGGGCCGCGGGTGATCGAATTGAAAGCACTATTCCAAAACGCAAAAACATCGGCCAAACAAAACAAAAAGCCGGCGTAAGCCGGCTTTTTGTTTAATGCGGTTTGGTGCGAAGACCGAGCATGAGGGATGCAGCGCAAGGCGCGAGGGGCCGACGTGTACGCTTTGTACACGAGGCCCATCGCAACGCCGCGATGCGCCCTCAGGCGATGGTCTTTACATGTCCATGCCGCCCATGCCGCCCATCCCACCCATCCCGCCACCACCCATGCCGCCGCCGGATTCTTCTTTCGGCAGCTCAGCCACCATCGCGTCCGTCGTCAACATCAACGAGGCAACCGATGCGGCATTTTGCAAGGCGTATCGTGTGACTTTGGTTGGATCCAGAACGCCCAGCTCAACCAGATCGCCATACTCGCCGGTCGCCGCGTTGTAGCCAAAGTTGCCTTTGCCTTCAACGACTTTGTTGACGACCACTGAAGGCTCGTCACCGGCGTTTTGCGCGATCATGCGCAATGGCTCTTCCACCGCACGCATTATGATTTTGATACCGGCGTCTTGCTCGGCGTTGTCGCCTTTGATCTTGCCGGCGTTCGCACGTGCGCGCAGGAATGCAACGCCGCCGCCCGCAACAATACCTTCTTCAACAGCCGCGCGGGTTGCGTGCAAGGCATCTTCGACACGGGCTTTCTTTTCCTTCATTTCAACTTCGGTCGCCGCACCGACGCGGATCACGGCAACACCGCCGGCCAATTTGGCCACGCGCTCTTGCAGTTTTTCCTTGTCGTAGTCCGACGTTGCGTCGTCGATTTGTTTACGCACCGTGGCAACGCGCGCCTTGATGCCTTCTTCGTCGCCGGCACCGTCGATAATCGTGGTGTTTTCCTTGCCGACTTCGATCTTCTTGGCGCGGCCCAGATCCTTCAGGGTCACGTTTTCGAGCTTCAAGCCGAGTTCTTCAGCGATAACCGTACCACCGGTGAGGATGGCGATATCTTCGAGCATCGCTTTGCGACGATCACCGAAACCAGGCGCTTTAACGGCAGTGGTTTTGAGAATGCCGCGCAGATTGTTCACGACCAATGTGGCCAACGCTTCGCCATCGACATCTTCAGCGATGATCAGCAGCGGCTTGCCGGCTTTGGCGACTTGTTCCAGTACGGGCAGCAGGTCACGGATGTTGGAGATTTTCTTGTCATGCAACAGGATGAACGGGTCATCGAGCAGCGCGACTTGTTTGTCCGGGTTGTTGATGAAATAGGGCGACAGGTAGCCGCGGTCAAACTGCATGCCT
>JANOKK010000850.1:0-2664 GCA_031419255.1 Betaproteobacteria bacterium | reverse complement strand
CGCCGGAGCGATGCAGTTTTGTGATGGGGAATCCGCCGTTTGTGGGTGCCAAGTTCATGAACGACGAACAGCGGGGCGATGTGGCGAACGTATTTGCCGGCGTGGAAAACGCCGGCCTGCTCGATTTTGTCTGTGCCTGGTACGTGAAGGCCACGCACTACCTGAAGACCGTTCGCCCTGAGCCTGTCGAAGGGTTTCAAGAGTGGACGTTACCAATTCGCTGCGCCTTCGTCTCCACCAACTCCATCACCCAAGGTGAACAAGTCGGCGCGCTGTGGGGGTGGTTGCTCGCGCAAGGCATCAAGATTCACTTCGCGCATCGAACCTTTGCGTGGAGCAACGAAGCACGCGGCAAAGCGGCGGTGCATTGCGTGATCATCGGCTTCGGTTTGGGTGACGTGCCGAACAAAACCATTTTTGAATACGACGACATTCGTGGCGAGCCGCATGCGGTTTTGGCAAATCGAATCAATCCCTACCTTATCGATGGCCCCGACGTAATCGCCGAAGGCCAGCTCACGCCGATTCGGCCTGTGCTATCGATTGTCAACGGAAGCATTCCCGCTGACGGTGGCAATCTCATTCTGACGGAAGATGAAAAGGCCGATTTGCTTGCTGCGGAACCACAGGCTTCCCGATTCATTCGCCCATATCTCGGTGCCGAAGGATTCATCAATAACGAGATGCGCTACTGTCTTTGGCTGGTCGATTGTCCGCCTACGGAGCTGCGTCACATGCCGCTGGTGCGCGCGCGTGTGAAAGCTGTGCAAGAAATGCGCAACAAAAGTAGGAAAGCCGCGACACGCGCCAAAGCCGCAATGCCGACACTCTTCACCGAAAATCGGCAACCTCAAAGCGGTCACTATCTCGCCATTCCACGTACCTCATCGGAGAATCGTCGATATCTGCCGATAGGCTATCTTTCGTCGGACATCATCGCCGCCAACGATTTGCAAATGGTTCCAGATGCCACAACTTATCACTTCGGAGTGCTGACGAGCGCGATGCATAAGTCATGGACGAACATAACAGCTGGCCGCTTGAAGAACGATATTCGATACTCGGTTAAAACAACATACAACACGTTTCCCTGGCCCGATTCCCCCACCGACGCCCAAAAACAGAAAATAGAATCCGCCGCGCAAGGTGTACTCGACGCGCGTGCAGAATTCATGTCGCCTACCAAAGCACCCTCACCCCAGCCCTCTCCCGGGGGGAGAGGGAGCAAAATCGCTGGCGATCGAGTGAGTAGTCTGGCCGATCTCTACGACCCGCTGACCATGCCGCCGCTGCGGGTAAAAGCGCAGCAACCACTCCATGCCGCCGTCGATGCCGCGTATCTGCCTATGGCGGGAAAACGAACGTTCAAAAACGATGCCGAGCGCGTCGCCTTTCTGTTTGAGCTGTACCAAAAATACACCAGCCTCCTGCCCGGCGAACCCGCAAAGCCGAAGCGCCGCATAGCGAAAAAAGGATAAACCCCATTATTGGCGGACATTTCCAGCCATTTGTGCCCGGAAAGGCGTGCCAAAAGGCGATCTGCGCGCGCTCGTGCCGCCGTAGTGGCCATGGCCGGACAAATCGCCGCCAAAGTCGCATAATCGCGATAGAGGTGGCACCATGCAGACTTCGATTCGCGCATCGCAAGCAGGGATCCCGAACGCTGAAATTCGGCGGCGGGCACTTTGGGTCGCGATCCTCGCGTTCACCCTGGCCGGCGCGCTCGCCGAGGCCGAGGCCATTACGCTGACCGCCGTGCAGGCGCGCAAGGCGCACGGCGCCGCCGGCACCTTCGGCAAGGAAATCGACATCACGCAGACCATCAGCGGCGCGGTCACGGTCGAATCGCGCGCCATCGGCGCCGGTCACCAGATCGTGCTCCAGTTCGACGAGCCCGTCACCACGTACGGCACACCGCTCGCCTTCGACGAGACCGGCGCGCCGATCGGCAGCTTGATGGCATTGACGGCCGGCAACGATGTCGTCGTTACCCTCGCCGGCATACCGGACAACAAACGCATCAGGCTGGTGCTGCCGAATGTGAACGGCGCGGGCGACGCGGTCGTCGCAATCGGATTCCTGGTGGGCGACGTGAACAACTCGCGGTCGGTGTCAACGGCCGATGTGCAGCAGTTGAAGGCGCGTGCGGGACAAGGCGTCGATGCGGCCAATTTCCGGTTCGATCTCAACGCCAGCGGCGTGATCAGCGCCGCCGACATCAGCGCGGTCAAGAGCCGCTCGCCGCGTAACCTCCCCGACGCCACCGTGCCGGTCACTTTCACCTTGAATGTCGGCAAGACCGGCGCCGGCTTCGGCACGGTCACGAGCAATCCGCCGGGCATCGACTGTGGCGCGGACTGTAGCGAGGTCTACCTCGCCAGCACCGCGGTCACGCTGACCGCCACGGCCAACACCGGTTCCGCCTTCGCCGGCTGGAGCGGCGGCGGTTGCTCGGGCACCGGCACCTGCGCGATGACGATGGATGCGGTGAAAACCGTCACCGCCACCTTCACGCTCAACAGCTACGCGGTGATCCCGAGCGCCGGCGCCAACGGCACGATCTCACCCTCCGGCATACAAATGGTGAACCACGGCGCCACCACTTCCTTTACCGTGACCCCGAGTGTCGGCTACACCGCCAGCATGAGCGGCAGTTGCGGCGGC